>JAABUE010000100.1 GCA_011389535.1 Anaerolineales bacterium | reverse complement strand
GGAACGAAGTTCCGGTGCAAGGAGAAAAAATGGCAAAGAAACTTAAGGCAGTAGTACGTCTGCAGATCGAGGCCGGTAAGGCTAACCCTGCACCCCCGATTGGCCCGGCGCTCGCCAGCCACGGGATCAATATCATGGCGTTCTGCAAGGAATACAACGCGCGAACGTCCAACCGACCGGGTGAAGTGCTCCCGGCTGAAATCACCATCTATAGTGATGGTTCCTTTACGTTCGTCTTGAAGACCCCGCCTGCCGCGGTTCTGTTACGTAAAGCGGCTGGTGTTGATAAAGGCTCCGGTGTTCCGAACAAGGAGAAGGTCGGAAAGGTTTCTCGTGCGCAGGTCAAAGAAATCGCTGAATTGAAGATGAAAGACTTGAATGCGATTGATGTTGAAGGCGCAATGAAGCAGGTCGAGGGAACCGCCCGCAGTATGGGCATTACAATAGTCGAATAAGTTTGTGGGAGGGCTGCGTTTTGCGCGCCCGTTCGCACCACGGAGGTTATCATGGCAAAACACGGTAAAAATTATCTGGCCGCACAGGCCAAAGTCGATCCTGAACAACTGTATTCGCCGCTTGAGGCGATGGAACTGGCGAAGGAGACATCTGCGACCAAGTTCGATTCTACGGTCGAAGTCCATCTCCGCACGGCGCTCGACCCACGCCAGGCAGACCAGCAAGTTCGTGACGTGGTTGTACTGCCGCACGGGCTTGGCAAAACTGTCCGTGTGCTGGTCTTTGCACAGGGTGAAGGCGCTACTGCGGCCCGAGAAGCCGGCGCAGATATGGTCGCTGATGACGATGAATCATTGAAAAAGGTCGAGGGCGGCGCCCTGGATTTCGATGTTGCGATTGCGACACCTGAAATGATGGGTAGAGTCGGCCGTCTTGGCCGTATCCTTGGGCCGCGTGGCTTGATGCCAAACCCCAAGGCCGGCACAGTTGTCAGTGCTGATGACATGGGGCGTGCCATTAACGAAGCCAAAGCCGGGCGGGTGGAATTCCGTCTGGATAAGACCGCCAATATACATGTCGCAATTGGGAAGGTCTCTTTTGAGGCTGAAAAGTTGTTCGAGAATTTTGCGGCTTTGATGGATGCCATCCGCAAGGCGAGGCCAGCCGGAGCGAAAGGCTCTTTCATCAAGCGCATTACTGTCGCTACCACGATGGGCCCTGGCATCAAGGTCGAGCCGAATGAGGCCCAAGCTCTTGAGGTATCCGGATAAAATCCGTTAACCTGAACTAGCCACTTGCCGGTGAAGGCGGGTGTCCCTGTCAGCCAGGGGCTTAATATCCTGCTCAGGTAAGGACAAAAGCAAATCGCGGTTCTTTCGAGAGCCGCCCGCCTTCCTGGTGGTTGCAAAGTCTTTGCCTCGTACATCGAGTGGCAAAGACTTTTTATATAGAAAGGAGGTGAGTGTCCTATGGCTCTATCAAAACAGAAGAAGAATGAAGTAATTGACCAGTACAAAGACTGGTTAAAGAACAGTCAGGCTGTGATCCTGGTGGAATACACCGGCGCGACCATGAAGAATATGGAGAATATCCGTGCCAAGATCCGTGAATCTGGTGGTGAGTTCCATGTTGTAAAAAACACCCTCGTGACCCTGGCTCTTGAAGCAAGCGGGTATGAAACCCCTGCAGGCTTGTTAGAGAACAGCTCGGCAGCTTCGTTTGCTTTCTCTGACCCGGCAGGGACTGCAAAAGCCCTGTCTGAAGCCGCAAAAGGCCTGGAGGCCATCAAGATTAAAGGTGGCTACATGGGTATCGAGCTGCTCAGCGCTGAACAGGTAAAAGCTCTTGCAGATCTGCCCCCGTTGCCTGTTGTCCGCGCACAATTATTGGGCGTGCTTCAAGCTCCCGCTGGCAAATTGGTCCGTACGATTGCGGAACCTGCTCGTTCGCTGGCTTCCGTCTTCCGGGCTTATTCAGAGAAAGCTCAAACCGCTGCGTAATAAAGTAATTGCTTACGCAATTAATTCAACTATAAAATCTATCTATACTTTGTAAGGAGTACCAAAAATGGCTGCTAATCTTGAAAAAATGGCTGAACAGCTGAGCGAGCTTTCCGTCCTGGAAGCCGCTGAGTTAGTAAAAATGCTTGAGGAAAAATGGGGCGTTTCCGCTGCTGCCCCGGTTGCTATGGCTGCTGCCGGCCCTGCTGGCGCTGCTGCTGAACCCGTTGAAGAACAGACAGAGTTCGACGTGGTCATCAAGGATACTGGCCCGAAGAAGATCGAGGTCATCAAGGTCATTCGCCAGTTGACCAGCCTGGGCCTGGGCGATGCCAAAACTATGGCAGAAACCATTGGCGGTAAAGTCCTGACGCAGGTTGGCAAGGACTCTGCCCAGGATGCCAAAAAGAAGCTGGAAGAAGCCGGCGCAGTAATCGAACTCGTGTAAGACTTACAGCGAAAACGAAAAGGACGATCCCATGGGATCGTCCTTTTTTATTGCATGTGAAGAAAAAACTACGCCGGGACCATTTCCATTCTGCGGATGACCATGACCACCTTGCCTTTGATCTCCAAGGGTTCTTCCTTGTTGATCATGATCGGCTGCATGGTTGGGTTAGCGGGCTGCAGGCGATAGCCATCTTTTTCTTTGTAGAAATACTTGAGCGTGGTCTCGTCCCGGTTGGGGAGCCAGACGGCTACCATTTCGCCGTTACGGACATCCGCATTGCTGTCAACGGGCTTCATGATGACGTAGTCGCCGTCGTTGACCATTGCGTCGATCATGGAGTCCCCGTCTACTTCCAGGGCGAAGAGCTGCTTGTTCTTGTCCGGCGCGGGCAGCAGGGAAGTGGCAATTTCAACGCTGGTTTCAACGTCGTAGTAGTTGAAGTCTGAAGCGGGGACCGGCATCGGCGCGCTGGCAACGATGCGCCCCATCACGGGAACGCGCATCAGGTCGGTAACAACCTGGATCACTTCGCCAATCTTATCTGTCAGGCGCAGGCCTCGCGATACCCGCCCGTCGCGTTCGATGTATCCCATCTTCTCAAGCTGTTCGAGATAATAATTTACAACTGACGTGGATGAAATTTGGGCTGCATCACCAATCTCACGAATGGAGGGGGGGCGGCCATTTTCGCTCTGGTACTTTGTCAGAAACTCCAGAACGCGGATATGGCGCTCACTCAAACCTTTGCTTTTGCGAACCATCATCATAACTACCTCCTGCCAGAACTTGGCGCGGCGAGCATAAATCGCTCATTTGTGCTATAAATATACCCGAACATCCGTTCTGTGTCAAGGCTCGCGGGCAGGAAATTCTCAGGCTAAACCCACGTCCGGCGGCGCATCCAGAGGTACATCCCCATCGGGAAAAGGGCCAGTATTCCCAGCGTGACCAGGAACGCCTGCCGGGATGTCCAGCCTGCCAGTTGCGCGACTGGCTCGAAGAAGTTCATCCCGAAAAAGCCGGTGACAAAAGTGATGGGCATGAACAGGGTGGTGATCAGAGTAAGGGTTTTCATAATTTCATTCATGCGGTTGTTGACTACCGAAAGGTAAGTGTCCATCGCGCCACCGACCAGGTCACGTAGACTCTCATTCAAATCATGCAGTCGGATAAGATGGTCGTAAATGTCTCGAAAGAAAATGCGGTCATTTTGGTCAATGATGCGGTAATCGTCACGTGCCAGTTTGTTGAGCACTTCCCGTTGTGGGAGCAGGATCCGCCGCATGGACAGCAAAACGCGCTTGAGTGAAAAGAGTCGCTCGAGCGTTCGGGGAGTGGGGCGGTCGAAAATTTGATCCTCAATCTCGTCTATGGCCTGGTCTACCTGCTCCACGATGGGCATGTATCCGGCGACAACGTTGTCGATGATCTTGTAGAGCAGGTGGTCGGCGCCTTCTGTAACGGTACGAGGATCGCGGTTGCAGGCAGCCCAGGTTTCATCGATGGCAGCTATCGGGTCGTCATGATGCGTGATGACAAAGTTCGCTCCCAGGAATATATCCAGTTCGTCCACGCTGGTCTGCCAGCCATTGCCAGTGTCGCCTTTCAGGTGCATGTAGTTTATAACGATGTAAAGGTACTCGCCCCAATCGTCCAGCTTTGGGGAATGGGTTTCCTGCAAGGCGTCATCGATGGAGAGCGGATGGAAGTTAAAGGTGCGCAGGATTGGTTCGCAGACTTCAGGCGGCTCTTCGCTAAAGTCTACCCATAAAAGGACCTCAGAATCTTGCAGCACGGATTGAAATTCCTCCGGCGCCAGATCGGTGCGCAGAGGTCGGTCGGGTTGATAGAAAAGCGTACGGATCATAAGGCAACTCCAGTCGGTGGATTTATATAATTGTATCTATTCCTCGGGCACTCGTTTCAAAAGCAATCCGTTGGTCGAGTAGGCTGTGATCGTCCGCCGTACACTTGCACCGCACTACGTTTGGTGCAGTGCGGTGTCGAGACCAACAAGGCAGTAGAAATCCTTGAGATTGGTGGTCTCGATACGCCCCTCCAAAAGCATTCGGGGCTACTCGAACACCGGTACTTCTTAGTAATTGTATTCCTCTTTTTGGATTTTGAAAATTCCCTGCTTAGAAAATTGAATAAACGATGCAATTTATTAATAATATTGAATATTAACTTGACAAAATTAACTTAATGACTATAATAAATTTATAAACCGATAATCGATATTAACAAGTGAAAAGGATCGAGAGAAGGAGATCGTCATGAACCACTGGCTGGCTGAAGAATTGACACGGCTGTCCTGCGCCGAACGGCAAGGCGAACTGGATGCTTATCGTTTGCAGAATGATTTTAGCGCATTGCGAGCCGATTGGACTTTTACGGCACGTGTAGCCCTGAAGCTCAGTGACTGGTTGATTGTATCAGGCGAAACTCTCCGGCGGCGTTATGAAAAGGCCGCCCCCGTTTCGCCCTGGGTAAATACCAGAAAATTTGCCCGCTAGATTGGTTGCAGAAACAATCCTGATATATCCTTGGAACAAAAATGTTGATTCTCCGGGTGTCTACAAGGCAATTCTCGAAGAGGCAAAATATTGAAACAAGTAGATACGATTAAACCTGATTTATTCACTGGAGGTTATCCATGTACCCTGCACTTACTCGCTGCCCTGTCTGCCAGAACGAATTGGTCGTCAGCCGCCTGCATTGCCCGTCGTGTGATACGGTGGTGGAGGGGCGTTTTACAGCCGGTCATTTTGCCAACCTGACCCAGGAGCAGCTTCATTTCATTGTCACCTTTGTGCGCTGTGAGGGCAAGATCAACCGGATGGAAGATGAGCTCAACCTTTCCTACCCGACCATCCGTAACCGCCTGCACGAGGTGATCCGTGCGCTGGGCTTCGAACCTGGCAAGGAAGAGTCACCCGAAATCATCACCGATGAAAAACGTCGCAGCGTGCTCGAAGACCTGGATACCGGCAAGATCTCTGCCGCCGATGCCATGCGCATATTGCGCGGCGAGGAGGAATAAAATGTCAAAACGGATTGCCCTAGGCCCCGAGGCGCGTATCAGGATCGAGTCCGTCACCGGCGACCTGCGCCTGGTCGGTTGGGATAACGATGAAATCCTCGTGAAACCGGACGATGAGCAGGCGCTTGCCGTCGAACATCATGACGATCTGGTCTCCATTATTTGCCGTGATGATCTGTCGCTGAACGTGCCTCATAATGCCAGCTTCCACATCCAGGCTGTGGATGGAGATTTGTCCGTGCGCAACCTGACGGGCATGCTGGATGTGGATTCGGTCGGCGGGGACGTTGCCCTGCGCGAGGTCGGGAAGGTCGTTATCGGAACGGTCGGATCGGACTTCAGCCTGCGAGGCGCGAAGGGAGATGTCCACGTCAAAAGCATTGGAGGCGATGCCTCGCTGCGGGAAGTGGATGGCAGCCTGACGCTCGATTCCGTCTCCGATGACCTGGCCGTACGCGGCATCGGTGGCAACCTGAACGTGAACGTGGACGAGGATGTGGTCGTGCATCTCGACCCCAGGCCCGGCCAGGAATATTACGTTCTGGCAGGCGATGACATCCTGGTGGTGCTGCCCCCGGATGCGAACGCGACGCTGTCGCTGCGCGGCGATAATATCAACATTGACTGGCCCGGCGTAGAACCGGGGGATACGACTTCTCGCACGGTTGTGTTAGGCGAGGGCGCGGCGAAGATCAATTTGAACGCCGGCGGAGACCTGGTGGTCACCGGCCGCCCGGATGCCGCCGACTCTGCCAGTGAGTACGGCAATTTTGCCGGCATGATGTTCGACTGGGGGAACTGGGGCAATATTGGTCGCGAGGTAGGGGAACGGGCATCCAAACATGCACAGGAAGTGGCCGAACGCGCCGCGCGAAAGGCCGAGGCAGCCGCACGCCGTGCAGAGCGCCAGCTGGAGCGACAGTTCGGCAAACATGCAGGCCGCCGGGGAGCGCGATTATCATGGTCATGGGATTCGAACCAGATGCCAAAAGCATCCACGGTGGATCCTGTATCTGACGAAGAACGCATGACCATCCTGCGCATGCTGGCGGAGAAAAAAATTACTTCAAAAGAAGCGGAGAAACTGCTTTCTGCGTTGGAAGGAGGCAAGTGATGTCTTCTGATGAACAGAAACAAATCCTGAAGATGGTCGAAGATGGCAAGATCTCGGCTGATGAGGCCATGAAACTGATCAAGGCGCTCGAGGTGGCTTCGGCAGAGGATGAAATCGAAGTCATCGAACCGGAAGCAGCCTCGGGATCCGGATTTGAGGCGGCTGGTAGCTCGGAAGGAAGCGTGGCGCCGGAATTCGAAGAAATCAAGGCCCGGGCGCGGCGCTTTGCGATGGTTCCGCTGGGGATAGGCATCGTTTTCACCGTCCTGGCTTCCTACTGGTTGTTCGTACTGGTGCAGAATGCGAACTACGGGTTCTGGTTCGTGTGTGCCTGGTTCCCACTCTTGCTAGGCGTTTTACTGGTAGCGCTTTCAGCGGGCGGGATGAATGCGCGCTGGCTGTATGTAAACGTGGATCAGGAACCGGGCCAGCGGCCGCAGCATATCACGCTGGGCTTTCCGATCCCGCTGGGGTTGTTGGGCTGGTTGCTACGCACTTTTGGTCATTTTGTGCCAGGGATGGACAGGCAGCGCGTGGATGATATTTTGAGGTTGCTGGCGACAGCTGATGCGCATGGACCTTTGATCGTGAATGTGGACGAGGGCGATCGCGGCGAGCGGGTGCAAGTTTATATTGGGTAATCATACAAGGAGGCTGACATGACAAGCGTTGAAGAACGGATGAAAATATTAAAAATGATCGAAGAGGGGAAAATCAGTGCGGAAGAGGGAGCCAAGCTGCTGGCGGCCTTAGCGGAGGGCCGCCGCAGCTCCCTCGATCCAACCGCACCGGGCAGGCCAGGCAGGCCTGGAGCGCCGCGCACGCTGCGCATCCGCGTCACGGATATGGTCACCGGGCGCTCCAAGGCCTCGGTGCAGATCCCGCTGGCGCTGGTGGACGCCGGCATGAAGATCGGCGCTCATTTCGCGCCCGAAGTGGAGGGCGTAGATATGACCAACGTGATGGATGCCCTGCGCTCCGGCGTGACTGGCAAGATCATCGATGTAACCGACGAGGATGACGGTGAGCACGTAGAGATTTTTATCGAATAAATTCGTTCGATGTTTTATATATTTCCCTGATGTGGTAGCAGTGCAGACCCTCCCCGGGAGGGATGTGCAGGTATTTCCGATGTGTTTGACTGGTAGCGGTATGATGGCTAAGTATACTTAGCCATCTTTGTTGCTTGTATCCGGAGGAGTCCAACGTCTCCCGACGTTGGTGCCAAAGTCGCAAGTCCATCCGGGATTTGGAAGATTCCCTACCCGACCATGATCAATTACAAAAAAATGGAATCGATCCCGGCTGATTGATATAGAGACCCGGCAGGTTTTTTCGAGCGCTCTGTGATGGAGTGGACGGGTAAAAACGGTCCGGTCTTTGCTTTTAATTAAAACAAGTTGATGCGGCAGTTGTAATGCCGCATCAACTTGTTTACCCTATTGGAAGAATGTGCCTTAATCTAGCAGCAGCCACCGCCGCCGCAGCCACAGACATCACACGATTCGTCACACGCTGCAATTACTTGTAAAGCGATCATGATTTTCACCTCCTTTCCACTAAAGCGATTCCGGTTTTCTTGCCGTGATGCGGGCGCTGTAGACCGTTTTGTATAAATCTTCCTGTGAAATAACCTTCAAGTCAATCTGGTCACCAACTTCTTTGATCGCTTCATCTACGACTTCTTTGTCAAAGAAGGTGGGTGTGATCGAGATATCGGTGAAGCCGGCAGATTTCATCATGGCGACATAATTGCTCGCGTCCACGGCCCCGGCGACGCAGCCGGCCCACATGCTCAGGCTCTGCTTGATGGCATCAGGTAATGGCCCATCGGTGACGATGTCCGAGACGGCCAGTTTGCCACCGGGCTTCAATACGCGGAACACCTCGCTGAAAACTTTGGCTTTATCGGGGGAAAGGTTAATAACGCAGTTGGAAATGGTCACATCGATGCTGTTGTCGTCTACTGGTAGGGCCTCTAGAAAGCCGTGGCGGAACTCTACATTTTTAACATTCATGCGGGCGGCGTTGGCGCGCGCTATTTCGAGCATCTCGGGGGTCATATCCACGCCGATGACATGCCCGCTCTCGCCGACCTTTTTGGCCGCCAGGAAGCAGTCCAGGCCGCCGCCGGAGCCGAGATCGAGCACGCTCTGCCCGGGCTGCAGGGCTGCCAGGGTGATCGGGTCACCACAGCCCAGGCTGAAGCTGGCAATATCGTCTGGGACGGCAGCGAGCAGCTCGTCTGCGTAGATAACGTTCTTTGTGTCGCAGCAGGCTGAGCCTGAGTCCGGACCGCAGCAAGAGTCTGATTTGCGGGCGCGCTCGGCGTAGTGTTCGCGAACTGCATCATGGATGGGGGTCTGGGTCATTTTGTCTCCTTAAATAGATGATTGTCTATATATATGGTCAAAATAGACGGGATGCCGCCGCGGACGGGCATCCCGTTTCATTAGCTCGTGTGCCCGCTAGGGTATTCGATCGTTCTCTTGACGCTTTCGGCTGTCTCCGTTTCAGGAGCGAAGGTGATCATCAACTGGCCGCAACAAAAGGCAACCTGTTCCTGGTTGAGCGAATAGAAAGTCTGCTTGCCCTCCTCACGCACATGGACCAGGTCCGCTTCGCGCAAGACGGCGAGATGGTGCGAGACGGTGGGCTGCGATACGTCCACCTTTTCGACGATCTCATTCACCGAGAGCCAACAGCAGCAGCACTCGCCCATGATCTTCTGGCGGGTCTCGTCGGCTAAAGCCTTGGCGAAGAGAACAGGATTCGTAAATTTCATATTGATTACCATCTATTTGATATTATATAGATAACCGTCTATTT
>JAABUE010000099.1 GCA_011389535.1 Anaerolineales bacterium | reverse complement strand
TGTTTTTCAGAATACGGATCGCATACTTCCGATGATAGCCAGTGGCAGCCGTAAACTCGTCCAGCATCTTCTGCTTTTCAGCCTTGCTGGCTTTCAGATATCTTGCTCGTACAACTTCCAACAACTCACGCTTGCTTTTCAGGCTCATCATGTTGCTCCTCCGACAGGCTTTTTGGCCTATCGGAAAGTAACATTTTTCCTGATGCAACGTTCCTTCCCAAAGTAACATTTTCCGTGATGCAATTCGGACTGCTGAAATCTGGTAACTGATACCTTATAATCGGCTACTTCAAACGATCCGCCACAATCTCCGCCACATCTCTAACTTTTACCTCCCCGCCATCTGCATTGGATGCGTCGTTCAGCATCGTCATGCAGAACGGGCAACCGACCGCCAGCGTACTCGCGCCGGTGGCTTTTGCCTCGGCGAAGCGCGCCCGGTTGACGTTGGTTGTGCCGTGTTCCTCTTCCTTCCACATCTGCGCGCCGCCCGCGCCGCAACAGAAGGATTGCTTGCCGTTTCGTGGCATTTCAATCGTCACAAGACCGGCATGTTTCAAATCCTCGCGCGGCGCATCGATGATATCGTTGTGGCGGCCAAGATAGCACGGGTCATGAAAGGTCACTTTCAAATCAGCATCCGTGACTTCCATCTGTATCTTCCCCGCGCCGACCAGTTCGTTGATCAGCTGGGTGTGGTGAATGATCTCGTAATTCCCGCCAAAGTCAGGATATTCGTTCTTGATGGTATGCAGGCAGTGAGGGCAGGTGGTCACGATCCGCGGCGGCTTGACCTCGTTCAGCAGCTCCACATTGGCGGAGGCCAGTTCGAAGAACAGGTATTCATTCCCGGCGCGGCGGGCAGAATCGCCGGTGCATTGTTCGTTTTGCCCGAGCACGGCGTAGTTCAGGCCGGATGCATTCAGGATCCTGGCAAAGGCCTGGGCGGTTTTCTGGGCGCGGGCATCTGTGGCCGGTGCGCAGCCTACCCACCACAAAATCTCTGGTTCGGGGTTTTTCTCAATCGTTGGCACGTCCAGCCCTTCGGCCCACTTCATGCGCTCGGTCGGAGGCACCGACCAGGGGTTGACGTTACGTTCCATCCCACGGAAAGCGTTCTCCAACTGCTTGGGGAAGTCGTTTTCCATCAGCACCAGCGAGCGGCGGATGTCGAGGATATCGCGCATCGGCTCGTTGCCAACCGGGCAAATGTCTATACAGGCGCCGCAAGCCGTGCAGGCCCACACCGCTTCCTCGCTGATCGCAAACTCCAGCAGCGGTTTGCTCTCCTCGCCGTTGGCAAACTCCGTCCCTTCTTTATGGTTGAGATAGTAGCGTTTGTTGATTTCTAGCGCGGCAGGCGAAAGTACCTTGCCGGTGTTGTAAGCCGGGCATACCTCCTGGCAGCGCATGCACATAATGCAGGCGTAGCTGTCCATCAACTGCTCCCAGCCCAGGTGCTCCAGGTTGGTGGCCCCAAACTGTTCTATGCTCTCGTCCTCGAAATTGACAAAGCTCAATTGGCCGATGGACTTGCGTTCCGGCTTGAGCAGATAATTGATCGGTGAGAAAAAAAGATGGATATGCTTGGAATACGGGAAATACGGCAGGAAGGCCACGATCGCGCCCAGAGAAAACCAGAATGAAACGTGCTGACCGATCTCAAGCCCCGTCCGGCTCATCCCGGACATCAGGCCTGCTACCGTTGAAGCGATCGGCTGCCAGGCATCTGCCATTCCCTCCGCAGCAAGGTACATGGACTCACCCATCAGTCGTGCGCTGACATGAACCAAAACGAAGGTGGCCACGATGGCCGAATCTCGCCGGATGCCGGTACGCGCCCGGGTATCAAACGTGGTCGATTCGCGCGTGGTCAGCGTTGGCGGCCTGACGATGAAACGACGGATCACCATTCCAAGGATGCCGATAATGACGCCCGCCCCAAAGATATCGGCCATCAGCCGGTAGAGATTTCCGATCAGGCCCGCATTTTCTGCGAAACGAAAGCCGGGGATGTAGCCGTTCAAAAATTCGGCCAGGTTGACGAGAATGAAGTAGAGAAAGCCCCAACCGATCAGAGCATGGAGCAGGCTCGGGCCTAGTCTGAAGCGAAACACAGGTTGGAATGTCCCCACCTTGATGATCACATCCCATAACCGTTTCCATGCCAGTGACCAGTCCGGCTTCCCTCGCCCACGTCCGATGATCCTGATGATTCGCTGGACGCCTTGCCAGGTGAAGTACAGCGAGACTAGAACAGCAACCACAAATAAGATTTTTTCAATCAGAGTCAGCATGAATGCTCCTTGGGCGAGTGCTGCAACCATCATAACTGTACGGCTTCTTTGAATTTTTCCGCTGATAAGCGGCAAATTACCCTACAATTTCCGATGGTTTGGTACATGGTTTCATTCGGCGATTTTCCAAGTTTAGCACAGGTTGGCAGGCGAGGCAAAGTTCGCAAGCACAGCTGGTTTTGCGCGATAGGAATCGGTTTAAAAAGGAAAGGAGGCGCGAACGCCTCCTTTTACAAAATTAGTCACCGGATCATTGGCTGATATCAGCCACATACCCTGCTCCAAGGCTGCATATCCCGTTCAGGCTGGCAGCCACATTTTCCCACTCTAAGGGTAGTCCTTTGTCTGCGGTTGCCTGGACTGCCTCTCCGAGGCAACCCGGGCCGGCGTTGTAGTTGACCAGGGTAAATTTCCACAGGTCTTCGTAGCTGGCGGCTTCACCGGGAGAGTCTCCGCTGACGTTGCGGACGATGCGCCCGGCCTGCTCACAGTTTGCCAGCATCGTGTGCCCAAAAATCTTGACGCTGAAATCAGCTTCTGTGAGGTCGATTCCCAGCGGGCAATCCTGACAGGTAGCGTTGACAGTGTTGACCAACCCCAAACGCAGCATTTCTCGCTCTGTTTTATCTAAACCCAGATAGCCTTTTTCACACTGCTTGGCGGATAGTATCAGTGGACAGAACTGCTCGAAGAACGAGAAGTTCCATAAAAGGGTGGTATCGGCTCCGTTTTCGGTGAGCTGGCCCAGACCGATATCTAGATCATTATCGTGAAACAGAGCTGGCCAGAACTGGCTTTCTTGTGCGAACAGCCGCTTGAGCATCTGCGCCGGGACGCCGGTATCTTTAGCAACCTCAAGGATCAAACCGTCGAAGCGATTCTGCCACGCAGTCACGTCTGGGCGAGCGAGTTCCAGCCCACAGGTGTTGGCTCCATAGGTATCCAACAACAAACCGCCATTTTCACACCTGCTGGCATCCACCACGCCCGCGGAGATCAATTTGGCGGCCAAATAGTTATAAGGAACTTCAGTGTTCAAATCTTCAGCCCGTCCGGGGGTGGTAAGCCAGTGGGGCGGCCCACCTACGGGGGGAAAGGAATCCCACGATTCGGCACAACTGGCAATCGGAACACCAATCCACTGGCTGCTGATTACGTCCACATACCAGTAGGTTTGGTCGGGGTTGCCTATGTTGTCTGCTGCCACACGTACTTGCGCGGTGAAGATATCACTACTGTCACCATAGCTGGAATACGCCCAGAAGTCCACGGTCACGCCATCTGCATCTGTTGGTGCAAGCCTGATATGGCAGGGCGCGTTACAGGTGAAGGGTTGGCCATCAATCAACCCGCCAATACCAATGATCACTTCATTAGGCAGGGGTTCTTCGCCCGTAATCACCAGATTTGGCATGAATTCACATAGATTTGTTGCGATTGTGACCAGGGGAGAGCAGCCTTCCA
This sequence comes from Anaerolineales bacterium, assembly GCA_011389535.1. GTDB lineage: Bacteria > Chloroflexota > Anaerolineae > Anaerolineales > Villigracilaceae > JAABUE01. Next base: position 5,645 of record JAABUE010000099.1, on the reverse strand, counting down.
GGTCGACCCATGCTTTGGCTGGGGGCAACTCAACCGCCACCTCGCGCTGGGACGGCACAGCGCTCACCTGATAGAAGTAAAACCCCTCACAATCTTTATACTTAGTGTCTGTGCAAAGATCCTGTTCGAACCATTCCTCGGCGATGTCCTCACCACATTCAGTATAGACCTCGTTCACGGTGGGCAACCCCTCGTGGTCGATGACGATTTTGCAGGCGATGGATTTGTCATCGAAGCGAGACATCCACCAGGTGTACTTTATGTAATCAACAATAATGGAGGTATAGCGGTCGGGGCCGGGAGGATTCTCTTGCAAGTTGACACTGGGGGACGAGGCGAAGGCGCTGCCAATTAAGACGAGGAGCATGCTCATCGTCAATAGAATGTATACAGGCTGAAACCGTTTCCCATCCATGAATAATAAAAGAGCCCGCTTCCATTATAGCGGACTCTTTCGTGCGTGCAATGGTAACTATGGATATTTTTCATACTATTTATCTTTGTCCATCTCTTCTAACATGGACATATCGCGGTTAAGATTGCGGTAGCGGATGAACAGGCTGGCCACATAGATGAGCATGACGCCAAAGGAGATCGCATAGCCCGCGACCATGTACTGGGAGGTATCAGGAGGGGTTTCTAAAAAGAACATGTTTGCCTCTTATTGCATAACCTTGAGTTTGAGTTGCTCGACCTTATCAGCCAGCGTACCCATGCGGATACGGTTCCAGAACAGGTCGACGAAGATGACAGTGAATGCGAACAGGGCGAAAAAGAAGGCCACTCTCATATCGGCGGTCATATTGAAACCGCCCTGGGCTTCCGCGCTCTCGGTTCCGATGACCACCGGATGGATAGTTCGGAACAGGCGAATGGCCATGAAGGTAATCGGTACACTGACCGCGCCAACCAGAGTGTAGACGGCGCCAAAGCGTGCGCGGCGGTCGGGGTCTTCAATGCCCTGGCGCAGCATAAAGTAGGCAATGTAGATCAGCTGGGTGATTGCAGCAGTGGTGAGACGCGGATCCCAGGTCCACCAGGTGTTCCAGACAGGGCGGGCCCAAATGGAACCGAGCACGATGGCAATAAAGAAAAAGACCAGGCTGATCTCAACCGCGGCGATTTCGACCCGGTCCCATTTCAAGTCGCCTGTGCGCAGATAGATGATGCCGGAGACGCCTGCGGCCATAAAGCCCAACATGCCGACCCACGCAGTTGCCACGTGGAAGTAGAACACGCGCTGGACTTCTCCCATCACGGCTTCGGTGGGCGCAAAAACCAGCGCCAGGTAAGTAGAAATTCCCAGTAAGATAAGGGAAACAACATCGAGAACTTTAAGGGTGGAAGGTTTGGCTTGCATAAGACTCCTTAAAAAAATGGATTGGATGATTGGAGATTGGAGCTTGTGACTCTTTCTTATTATCTATTCTTCTACAACGTAATCAAAAACCATAAAGGCAATTGCTGTGAAAATCACATCGTAAGCGATCAACAGGTTGAGCCAGGGCAGGATGTCCGTCATGGGGGCACCTGTCAGATAGCCACCACTGGCCTTGACTGCGGCAATCAATACCGGCACGACAACCGGGAAGAGCAGGATGGGCAGCAGCACGTCGCGGGTGCGGGTCTGGACGGCCATGCTGGCGAGCAATGTGCCGACGGCAACATAACCGACCGAACCGAGCAGGATGACCAGCAACAATCCCGGTTGGAACAAGTTGGTGTTGTACAACACACTATAGATCGGCAGGACAATGGCCTCTACGATCAGCATGAAGGCCAGATTGCTGATAACCTTACCAAAATAAATTGCGGACCTGTCTACCGGTGCAAGCAGGAGACCGTCCAGGCAGCCACGGTCTTTTTCGATGGCCATGGAGCGGTTCAGGCCTAGTGTGCCCGCAAATGCGAAGGTACTCCATAGCACGCCGGAGGTGACCGATCGCCTCGTAGCGATGTCCAGTTCGAGGGCGAAGTTAAATATCAGGATGACCAGCAGCGAGAAGACCAGCATGGCCGAGAGCAGTTCGCGCGAACGTAACTCAGCGGCCAGGTCTTTCCAGGCCACGGCCGCAATGGCTTTCCAAAAGCTGGACTTCGCCGGGCGATGGGTGGTTGTTGTAAGTGTGCTTTCTGTCATCTTAGCCTGCCAGCGCCTGTTTGTAGAATGTCAACAAATTGCCATTGCCAAGCCCCTCGCGCGTGGACGAAGCCGCGATCACACCGCGCGATAAGATGTCGAAACGGGTAGCCAGGTTTTCAGCACGCGCCAGGTCGTGGGAGGTCATCACTACGGTGCGTCCCTGTCCGGCCACGGTTTGCAGCACATCATCCAGCATGGACGAGGCATCCTGGTCGAGCCCGGTATAAGGCTCGTCGAAGAGCACCACATCCGGGTCGTGCAGCACCGCGCGGCCTATCGCAAGTCGCTGCTGCATGCCGCGCGAGAAAGTACGCACCAGGTCGCGGCGGCGCGCTTCCAACCCAACCATTTCGAGCACTTCCGTGATACGCGCACTGGCGTTTTCGATGCCATACATGCGGCCATAGAAGGTCAAATTTTCCTCGGCGGTCAGGTCATCGTAGACCAGGGGCAGGTGCGAGACCACACCGAGACGGGCTCGCACCGCCGCAGCTTGTTTGGGCAGGCTATAGCCGGCGATGTCCACAATGCCCATCGAAGGGCGGGAAAGTGAAGCCAGGATGCGCAGAAAGGTGGTCTTGCCAGCACCATTGGGGCCGAGCAGGGCTACAAACTCACCCGGCTGGACTTTGAAATCTACCCCGCGCAACACGGTTTTAAGGCCAAAACGTTTGACGAGTTTCTTGACTTCAATCATGTTTTCATGCGACCCTGAGCGGAACAATAACGTAATATAAGAGCATGTCGTTTACGCTAAATCCTGCAACCTTTTCTTCAATTCTTCCCGGCGTACTTGATAGGCTTCTTCCGGGATTTTCTTAGCGCGGTGCAGATCGTCGAGGGCGATAATAGCATCCATAACTTCCTCAGCACTCTCGAACTCATCCTCGTTCCCTTCAGTACTTTCGAAATCCTCGTCGCCTGGTTTTCCCCGGTCACGCAAGAACATCCAGACGCCGGCCAAGATCAGCACAACACCAAAGGCGCCCGCGCCGATCAGCAGGGTTTGTCTGTTGTCCACAGCCGTGGCGGATCTGACGTTGCCCGAAAGCGTAATTTCGAGCGGCGAACCAGCGCTCAAGCCGCTTGCCGAGTACATCTGCACATTAAAGCCCTGCTGCGTTTGCTGGGTGCCTTCGTCGGTCAATTGATCGCTTTTTACCTTTATGCCTTCGGGTACGATCACCAGCGCCGAGCTTACCGGTAAAGCAAGGGGTTGTGTGAGTTCAAGTGATTTATCATAAGGCATGTTAAAGAAGGCGATGATGGAATAATACTTTTCGCTGGGCGGGATAGCAAATTGATCATCGTCCGTGGGCAGAAGCGGAGCGCTATTCTGGGAAATTTCCAAGCCTACGTTCGTGGCGCCTTCTGGCAGGGGCATGAATGGCAGACTGATTCCATCCGTGGCGAAGACGTACGCCTCATTGCTCGTGTTGCTGATGGTAAACAACTCGAAAACCTGCACATCGCCTTCCACAGCCATGTCAAAGCTAAGGTGCAATTGCTCCACGACCAGCCCGCCGCTGTCAGTTGTGTTTTTATAAACCGTAATATCTGGGATGACCAATTCTTCTATGCCGGGCTCGCTTATAGCCAGCTCAGATTGGAAGATAATGCCCTGGTAGTTTGCCTCCGCATAGAAAATGCGCCCGTCGGAGTAAGCCACATCTTCGAAAGTGAATGCGCCGCTTGCATCGGTTTCCATCGTGCGCGTGACAACTTCCTCGGGCATGCTGTTCGGGTCTGTAGAATGTTCAAAGCCGTGCAAGGTGATGGTTGCCCCGGCAGGCACATCTCCACCGCTGCCATTGAGAAGCATTCCGCTAACAGGTCCGAACCCGATTGGAACAACGGAAGCTTCAGGTGTGGTTGCCTCGGCTGTGCTCGGGATTTCTGCCAGTGTCTCTTCCGCTGGCGGGGTCGTATTTTGGTCTGGGGTTGCGCTTCCGGTAGTGGGAACAGGCCCGGCTGCCAGGGATGAACCGCCAAAGGGTAGAGTCTGAAGATAAGCGGCAACCGCCTGCAGTTCTTCCTGCGACAGTTTCTCACCCAGAGCGGGAAGTCCCTCCTCGCCTGCCGCAAGCATGTTGACAAGTTCATCCCGCGAGAGGGCGGCCATCTTTTCCCGATCGGTGAAAGGGTCGGTAGGGCAATCTGCGCAATTCTCATTGAAAAGTTGTTCACCCTCGCTGATCTGGGCGGAACTGGTGCTCAAGGAATGAGCGTAGGCCACCACATCCCAGCGCTCCTGGTCGCTCAGGCTGGCAAAGGGCGGCATGAAGTTTTCTATCTTGCCAAGTGTCACAACCAGGAACCAGTCTGCGGGGGAAGCCTGCGCAGCGACTTCAGGAAGTCCAAGCGCAGGGACCGGAACAGGCAACTGTAGACCTTGCGGGCCGTCGCCCAAGCCGGTCTCACCATGACAGGGTGCACATTTTTCCGCGTAAATGAAGGCGCCATTTTGCAAATCAGGGGCCTGCGCTGGGAAGACCGGTCCGTGGGTGGGCTGTACCTGGGCCCGTTGCACGGCGCCCGGCGGCGGCGTAACATCTTGCGCCAGGCTCATGTTGCAGGCGGTGAGTAGCAGAGCAATAATTACGACAAACAGGGTTGAACGAAATTTCATGAATTCCTCGAAGAGGTTAGAGACTTGAAACGTTAGGTATTAGACTTCAATTTTCTAAAGTCTCGAGCCTGATGTCTCAGGTCTAATTAATTGCTTTTCCACAAGACGGGCAGAAACGGTCAGAAACCATGATGGGTTTACCACACTTGGGGCAGAATCCGGCCGATTTTTCTTTATGAGATTTGCGGCGGGATGCGATCATCGATTCGAGATCATCGTCGTCCATCGAAGCAGCCGCTCTATTGGCGGATGCATCTGCCCGGCGGGAAGCCACAGCGGCTTCGATGCGCCTCTCAGCGTCTCGTCCTCCTTTCCCAAGAGGAGAGGGGCTAGGGGTGAGGGTATCCAATTTGCGCAGCAAATCGGCGCCTTCAGCCAATAGTTCAGCCCGCTGCCGGGGATAATCTTCCGCCGGGATCTTGCCGAGCGCATTATCGAAATCGAGTTCCTGCAAGCTATTAACAGCCCGGTCATACTCTGCCATCAAGGCCGAAATTTCGTGGTCTTCCTGGGTGGCACGGCGGCCACGCTGCTGAATATACGGCTGGCCTACATACATTCCCACCAGGGTGATGACCGCCAGTGTAAAGAAAATTGCTCCAATGTCCATTAAATCCTCATTCCCCTACAGGGACGGCATCCACAGCGGTGATCGGACCTGCTAACAGTGGGTCGATCGAGGCGTGGATTTCCTGCAATGAAGTGAAAGGCCCGATCTTGATGCTGCGAAGGACACCGTCCCGATCGATGAAGTAGGTTTCCGGCACGCCCAGATTGCGGTTGAAAATAGCTGAAATGCGCGAACCCAGATCAGGGCCGTTTGGGTAGGTGATGTCGAAGCGATCCAGGTATTTCATTGAGTTAGCAGGCGTG
>JAABUE010000098.1 GCA_011389535.1 Anaerolineales bacterium | reverse complement strand
ATCCCAAACCTGCCTTACATCGAGACAGAGCCCGCCCGCCCGGCCTATATCCGCAACTGCACCAAGCACGAGCTTTGGGTGATGCCCGCGGAAGTAAAATTACTAGACAAATTCGAAGCGCCTGATAATGAGGAACGTTTCCCGGTAGGCATCTACCAGGTGTATGACCTGGAGAACCCGGATAACAAACCAATCGAAGAGGTCAGCCTGTCCGAGGGGAAAAGGGTGGATATCCAGTATGATTGGACAGGGGAGAAGTCGAAGTGTGAGTGAAGCGTAGCAGATTATGGCTGTAGTGCTGTATCCAGCAGTCCCTGCCCCATTCCACTTGCCAACGGGCGATTATTTTCTTCCAGCAGGACTACCAGCGCCAACGGCGTTCCGCTCCAATCCGGCAGGGTTCCGGCAAGATGCCAGGTGAGTGACGGTTCGCTTGTAACGCTGGTAAAACTCCAATAGGGATTTTCTCCAGCAAACGCCAGGGCAGTCTCCCTGGCAAAAGGGCCCGGCAGGGCTTCCACAGGCTCATCAAGCGCAGGCAGGATGACCCAGCCTTGCTGGGGCGTGTTCACTGCCAGTGCAATACGGGCGGGTGGACGGATCCCGTTGTTGCTGATGGCAGCGGTAGCCAGCGCCATCTGCAGAGGGCTAATGCGCATATTCATCAAAGATCTGCTCGCAGTAGCCACCGGCATGCGGACTTGCGGGTTTGCGAAAAAGCCAAGCGCATTGTAGAGTTCAGAACGTTCGTTATCTCCCACGGATGTGCTTTCTCCGAACATGGCCTGAGAAAACGGTTCCAGCGCGCTTTCGGGAGAGTAGTGTCCCTGTGTGGCACGATTGAGCAGGGGAGCATCTTCGTTATTTGATAGTGTATTTCCTTGATCGTCGAGCTGGTTAGGATCAAACCCCGGGTGTGAAGCCATCACCAGGATCTCGCCTGTCCTGGCATTCAGCAGAACAATGGCCCCTTTATGATCACCCAACAGTCGGTCGGCTTCGGCTTGTAAGGTAAGGTCAATGCTGAGACGGATATCGAGTCCTGGAGGAGGTGTACCATACAAGAGTCGATCCCACCAAATCAAGCTGGCTGGATTTCCTTGCAAACCTCGCAGATAACCGTCTAATGAAGCCTCCAAACCTGCCTGTCCAAAAACGGGGTGCGTATAACCAACAACTGGCGCTAATTCATTATAAAGATAGATACGCAGGAGATTACCAGTTTCGCCCTGGGTCACATTAATGGGTGTGTTCTCACGATCAAGCAAAGTACCACGCTGCACGTAGCGGTCGGAAATGGCGCGGCGGGCATTGTCAGTACGGTTGAGTAAATCTTCACTGCGCAGGATCGTCCACCAGCCAGTGCCGAGCGCCATGGCAACCAGTCCCAGCCCGATTACAGCGCTGACGAAATAATAGGGGGTGGGGCTGAGAAATGGTGCTGGCTCTTCATCCGCTTTATTGCTGATCATTAATAAGACAAGCAGCGCGGCAAAAGAGGTAAGCAGGGATGAACCGCCATAGGAGACAAAAGGAAGCGTTACGCCGGTCAGAGGCAGAACCCGCATATTGCCACCGATGATCAAGAGACTCTGGATACTGAAGTAGGCTGTGATACCCGCCGCCAGAAGCCGGCGAAAACGGTCAGGAGCCATCAAAGCTGCACGCAGTCCGCGGCTGATGAGCAAAGCCAGCAACGCCAGCAAGGCAATTATGCCAACCAGGCCACTTTCTTCGGCTATAGCCGTGAAGATGAAGTCAGAGTGCGAAATCGGGACCAGAGTAGGGCTACCCAATCCGGGACCGCGCCCAAAGATGCCGCCGTTTGCGATTGATAAGAGGGATTGGACAATTTGATAAGAGCGCCCGCTGGGGTCAAGCCAGGGGTTAAGCCAGGCCTCAATGCGCAGGCGGATGAGATCAATCGAAAGGTACCCAACCAACCCGGCGACGAGCAACATGATGATGCTGGTGAGAAGCACCCGCTTGCGGCCAATCGCAATATATACGATCGTAGCATACAGAAGTATGAAAATGGAAGCCGTACCCAAATCGCGCTGGACCAGCAGGAGCAACAAAGCCAGCCCGGTGACCAACAGAGTCGGAAAAAGCAACGGAATGAGACGATCTCGAGCGGGGAGCCGATCGGCCAGATACGCAGCCAGGTAGCCCACAAGTAACAGTTTGAGCGGTTCTGAGGGCTGCAGGTAAAAGCTGCAGCAGCCCAGCCAGAGACGGGGACCTGTCCCCGCCGGGTTGGTGCCGAAAATGAGGGTTAGCGACGTCAGGATCAGGCCGCCGGTCAGGATAACGTATTTATAACGGCGGACAATTTCAAGGTTCAGAGGGAAACGCAAGCTTATCGCCAGGAGACCCACCGTTCCAATCATCCAGAGTGTTTGCCGCAGTCCGAATTCAGGTGTCAAGCGCCAGATGGTCAGCAGTCCCCAACCGGTCAGCATGGCTGCGACGGGAAGCAGGTATGGATCGCGCTCGGGTAAATGCCGCCTGGTTTCTACGTGGGCAAATGTGAAGATCGCCACCCAGGCTAACAAGCCAGCCCAGTGCTGCCAACGATAAGTGACATCCCATGCGCGCTCGCGCACAGCTGGCGACAGGGAGAGGATAATAGCAAAAAGCGTTAAGAACACCCCTGCCAGCTTGAGCAGCGAACTTTGGTTGCGTTCGATCATCATTTGCTCATTTGCATCAGGCTGAAAACTAGAAATACTTCTTGATTAACAGATCTACTTTTTCACGAGTGGCAGGAGGAATAATCTCTGGACGGGTGATCAGGGCGCTGGCTAATGTCTGGTCACACTCACAGGTGCGTTTTTCCGTAAGATTCCGGGCGAGGGTACGGATAGCCTCCTGGGCGACCAGGGTATTCTTGTTAAGGGTTTGGATTACCATCTCGACAGTAACAGGTAATTCGCTCAGATGCCAGACGTCATAATCGGTTACGTGAGCCATTACTGCATAACACAGCTCGGCTTCGCGTGCCAGAAAGGCCTCGGGGGAGGCCGTCATGCCGATCAGCGACATGCCCCAGGTACGGAAAGTGTTCGACTCTGCTTTCGTCGAAAAACGCGGCCCTTCGATGGTGATGAAAGATCCGCCATTGTGGACAGTGGCCTTGGTACTGCGGGTGGCGGTTTCCAGCTGTGCTGAAAGGTCAGGGCAGAACGGATCTGCTACGCTGACGTGAACCACCAGCCCCTCTCCGAAGAAAGTGCGCGCACGGTTCTTGGTGTGATCGAACAGCTGGTCAGGGATGACGATATGGCCGGGAGCGTAGTCTTCTCGGAGTGAGCCACAGGCAGAAATGCTGACCACGCGCTCTGCACCTAGTTGTTTCAGGGCGTAGATATTCGCGCGGTAGTTGACTTCGCCGGGCATGATGTGATGGCCTATCCCATGGCGTGCCAGGAAGGCAATCCGCTGGCCTTCCAGTTCGCCGATAACGATGGGAGAACTGGGGTTCCCAAAAGGGGTCTTGACAACATGTTCTTGCGAATTTTGCAGACCAGGCATGTCGTACAACCCGGAGCCGCCTATTACTGCCAGGGTCACTTGTTCGTTCATTCTGTTTCTCCAAGGTCTGGGATCCGTTGCGTTGGAGGGTTAGTTGTATCTATACCCAGATTGATGACAATAGATGCCTTTCCGCATTCAACATAGTCGCCGTTGATCACCACGGTCGGGATGGATACCTTATCATTGTTCAGTCTCGTTCCATTCGTGGAACCAAGGTCTTCCAGCCACCACTGGCCGTGGTGATAGGACAAGCGCGCATGCCGGACGGAAACAGTGTCATCAGGCAAAGGCAGGTCACAGTGGGAGTCGCGTCCTAGCAGGATTTCGGATTGCGTAAAATAACGCTGACTGAGAGGCTGGTCACCGATTTGAATATTAAGATTGATTCCGGGGATTTTTCTGGCCGCGAGCAAAGTTCCTTGTGTGCGCAGCTCGTTCCAGATCGTAAACAATGCCCATCCTAAAAAAGCGTACAGGGACAAGGCGAGCAATACTCGCAGTGCCAGGACAAAGGGAGCGCTCATTCTTGTTTTTTTTCTTGGTCGTCTAGCTTGCCGGTTTTCCGGTTGAGGAATGCAGTTGGGCGTTCCCCTGATACTTCGTTGAACGGGCCTGTTTCTGCAAGATCCGGGCGGGGCGGTGGATTATCCTGGCCGAAGACGAGCGGTACGCCTGATAGGGATATCACGTCACCGGGATAAAGCACCGATTGGCTGGTACGTTGGCCGTTGACAAAAGTCCCTCCTGTTGAGTTAAGATCGAAAATTACATAGCGGCCCTTGATCGCGCGTAACTGGGCGTGGTTGCGTGAAACGCGCGGGTCATCGATCACCAGTTGGTTATCCAGCCTGCGGCCGATATTGATGACCGTTTCTAACAACGGGAAAACCTTGACGCCATCAACGATCAAAAAAGCATTCTGAGGGAGAGACTCCATGGTTTCTTTTTTTGAAGCCTCGATCGGGGGAGTCATCCCTCGCGTGTCTGATGTGGCTTCCAGTTGGTGAGAAGCCACCACATCAACCAGGCTTTCCTGTTGTTGAGAATTTTGGACAATAGAGATTGTGGGCGTCGCGGAAAACTTCAATCCGGCTTCTTCTCCGACAATTTTAAGAGAATTGATCATCGCCTCTAATAATTTAGGATGCTGCCATCGCTCGACAGAATTCGGGCTGACGATAAGGGTGAATACGTTGGGTACAAGTTTTTTGCCCTCGACATCTTCCACCAGGTTGGTTTTCATTGCGGCGGCAAGTTTTTGGACAACCAGATCTTCTACCTGGAACCCGGGGAGTGCGCTCACGAGCCTGACCTCAATCAATGCCTGTAATCGCGATTCAAGTTGTTCGAGTTTTAATTTCATAATTTCAACACCCGCTTAAATCGATCGCTCGTATGTCCATTTTGGATACCACACGCCTTTTCGACAAGCACATCAGAGGTACCGGAAAAACCTGAGACAATGTTGTGAACGATTAAATCTTTTGTCCACAATTTGGGCAAGTGTTTTCATTTCTTAGAAGGACAAACCCGCAACTTCGACAACAGGTCGGGTGCGCGTTTCCCAGGGGGGCACCACAGGCGATACACGCCGGCTCACCGAGCGGGTTGGCCGTCTGGCAGAAATCGCAGGTCATCCGGCTCATCCGGTCAGAAAGCTGGTGGGAGGCGCCGGCGCTCGCTGCTGTTCGAGCAATCACCTGCCATACATTTTCACAAAGCTGAATGCTCTCGATATCTTGCGCCAGGTCGTCCAGCCTGCCGATCAGGCTAAACGGGTTGCGGAACACTGAGAAAGCCGTCTGCCCGAGGCTGGCTGCCACGCCGAACCAGGCCTGTTGTCCGAGCTCGACCATGACTCCGTCTGTCACCTCTTGAATGGTGATTGTGATCGCGGTCCTACCGCCAGAGGCTGCGCCGGGATGCGTCCCTATTTGGACAGCCATTTTATCACTTTTGCCAAAGACTTGGGCGCGCATGCCCCCGTGGTTGAATTCGGCCAAAAGGGCCTGTGCAATATCGGTGGGTGATAAGATGCCGTGAAAAATTCTTCGTTCCATATTTTCGATTATAATCGCCTTCGCGATTTCCTCCACTATGTATACGATTATGAAACGCCATTGGTTTAAAGCAACATTTTGGATCGTCACATCCGCAGCGTTTATGGCACTGGCCCTGGGCGCTTCTCTCCGGACCCATGCCCTGGCTCAGGAACCGACACCGGGTTCGTCCGATGTTGTGATTACCGTTAACTATACCGAACAAATAAATATCCGCAACGGGCCTGGTACCGTTCTATATGACATTATTGGCAATATGCAGCCCGGTGAGTCTGCCCAGGCGCTGGGCGTCTCGCCGGGGAGAGATTGGGTGCAGATTGTTTTCCCGGCCGGGCCTGGTGGGGTCGGATGGGTCCACACTTCATTGATCTCTGTTTCGCCCGGAAATCTGCTGATCATCGAGCCGCCTCCTACTGTAACACCGCGTGTTACCCCTACAATTGACCCAACGCTTGCGGCCGCCTACGTTTTCGAACCTACAGTAACCCGGATGCCTACATTTACGGCGCCGCCGCCCCTGGAAATTCCCCAGTTCACTGCAGTGCCGGCTGCAGGCGCAAAAAATAGCCTGCCTTTAGGAGCGCTGGTAGTAGGGTCTGGTATCCTCGGCGTGTCCGGGTTCTTGCTTTCCCTGCTGAGACGGCGCTGAGCAGGGAAGAAATAATCGCAGATGATGGATCGCTGGTTAAAAGTCCTGTTGTTCGGATCGATGGCAATTGGGTTGGCTGCTATCACCCTGATCGTGCCAGCACAGGGTATGGCAATCGCCCAACAGCCGACCGGTTCTGTCCCAACCGTAACGGGGACATCCTCCGGCCCGGTGGTCACTGTGTATGCTGATATTAATAAAGTAGAAGTTTATGCAGGTCCAAGCTCCTATCTGTATCCGGCCGTAGGTGTGTTGCTCGCAGGGCAAAGCGTTCCTGCTCTTGGCCGTGGCATTGATCCAGATTGGATCCAGGTGGCTTATCCCGGCGTATCCGGGTCGAAAGCATGGGTGTATGCCCCTTATGTGCGGATCAGCCCTGGCGCGCGGCTTCAACCCGTTGAAGCGCCAGCCACCCCTACTCCATTCTCGACCCCAACCATCGACCCGACACTTGCTGCCGCTTTCATCGCCCCAGAAACACCGACACGCTTGCCTACGTTTACTCCTCCGGTCGATCTTATCATCCCGACTTTTGTGGATGACGCAGGCAGTCGAATCAATCGAATCCCGGTCGGGTTGGTGATCTTCAGCCTTGGATTTATCGGTGGGATGGGCATACTTATTTCGTTCCTTAGAGGGAGATAAAAAAAGACCGGTTTCCCGGTCTTTTTTCGATCTATTGTGTTAGGTTAGTTGCAGGAGCACGAACCACCGCAGGCGCAGCCTTCATCGCCATGGTTGTGGGCTTTGGCATTCGGGCTATCGACCACAAACCCGGCGCCGCGTTGCGGGTCATTGACAAAATCAACGCTGGCTCCCAACAGATACTCAATCGAAACTTCATCGACGACAACATTGACGCCCTCGGTTTCAAACGTTGTATCGATGTCACGGATATTATTATCCAGCGCCATACCAAACTGGGTACCGCCACATCCACCGCCTGCAACGTAAATGCGCAGGGCATACCCTTCCAGATTTTTTTCATTCAAGATATTTTGAACGGCCTGTGCAGCAGCCGAACTGAGTGAAACTGTATTTGTATTTGTTTGAATGCTGACTTCTTTGAGCATTTGATTCTCCTTGTAGGGGATTTAACTGGATATATGTTATCAGAATTATATTGACCTGTCAACGCGCTATTTATTGGTTAAACAGGAGTCGCCGTGGTAGATACCAAAAACAAGGGGCGTGGGCAGCACGCCCCTTGTTTTTGGGCCTCTTTGACCGCGAAAGTCCAATATCGAATATATTTCTTGACACATTCTGTCATGCCTTGTAAAATCCTGTCTGCGTATTTAATGTTAGGCGGAAACCGCCTAAATTTCTTTTATACGCGGGAGGTAATTCAGTATGTCCGCAATGCATGGTCTTACAACATTCGAGGCAATCGCGATCTGGGCAGTTTTTAGCGTCGCGATTCTGGGTCTCTTGTACGCCGTTTTCTTGCGCAGCCAGATCATGCGCGAAGATAAAGGCACCGAAAAAATGCAAGAGGTCTGGGGTGCAATTCGCGACGGCGCGGACGCTTATCTGAGGCAGCAGCTCAAATCTATCCTGCCTATGATCGCGATCCTGACCTTTGCAATGTTTTTTTCTGTTTATATTGTTCCACCCACGCCGGAAGCGCTTGAGCGTTTTGAAGGCATGGATCCCGCCCAGGTCCGCCTCATTATTGGTTTGGCTCGCGCGGTGGCCTTTGTGATGGGTTCCGGTTTCTCGCTGACGGTCGGCCAGATCGGCATGCGCATGGCGGTGCAGGCCAACGTGCGCGTGGCTTCGGCTTCGCGCCGCTCCTTTGCCGATGCGCTGCGCATCGCGTATCGCGCCGGCACGATCACCGGCATGCTGACCGATGGATTGGGCTTGCTCGGCGGTACAGTCATTTTTATTGCCCTTGGTATTGCTGCCCCTGACGCCCTTCTGGGCTTCGGCTTTGGCGGCACACTGCTGGCCCTGTTTATGCGCGTTGGCGGCGGCATCTTCACGAAAGCGGCTGACGTCGGCGCGGACCTGGTTGGTAAAGTGGAAGCAGGCATCCCTGAGGATGACCCGCGCAACCCGGCTGTCATCGCGGACCTGGTCGGGGATAACGTCGGTGACTGCGCCGGTATGGCAGCCGACATCTTCGAGTCCTATGAAGTGACCATCGTCGCCGGCCTGATCCTGGGCCTGGCGCTATATACCATCACCGGTCAATTGGAATGGATCATTTTCCCGTTGATCGTGCGCGGGATCGGCGTGCTGGCCTCCATCATCGGGACGTACGCCGTGAAGAGTGGGCCGGGCAAGGGCGGCGATGCGATGGCGGCGATTTTCCGCGGTTACCTTTCTTCGGCTGCGATTTCTGCGGTGCTGTTTTTTGGCGCAGGCTTTATCTATTTGAATAACCCTGAAATGGCGGAATGGGGAGGCTGGTGGCGCGTTCCAATGGCTGTAGCGGTTGGTGTGCTGCTTGCCATCATGATCGACCGCTTGACGGAATACTTCACCGGCACCCATGCCAAACCGGTCAAAGATATCAAAAAGGCAGCCGATACCGGGCCGGCTACGCTTATTCTACAGGGTGTCGCAGTCGGGTTTGAGTCTTCGGTCTGGTCTGTAGTCGTTCTCGCCCTGACCATCGTTGCCTCCATTTTCATTATGGGCACGATCCCCGGCCTGACCGAAGTGCAGCATACCACTTTTGTGCTGTATGGCGTGGCGATGGCCGGGATTGGTATGCTCACCCTGACCGGCAACAACGTGGCGATGGACTCCTTCGGCCCGATTGCGGACAATGCCAACGGGATCGGCGAAATGTCCTGGTCGGGTATGGAAGATAAAGAGACCAGGGATGCCCAGCAGATCATGGCGGACCTGGATTCGGTCGGCAACACCACCAAGGCCATCACCAAGGGTGTGGCGATCGGTTCGGCTGTGATCGCGGCGGTTTCGCTGTTTGGTTCCTTTATCGTGGACGTGGGCCGCGTGGACCCGACCGCGCTGGCTTCGGGCATCCGCGTGGATATTCCGCAGGTGTTCGTTGGGATGTTGCTCGGCGGCGCACTGCCCTGGCTGTTCTCTTCGTTTGCCATCCAGGCCGTCAGCCGCGCGGCTGCCCTGATCGTGGAGGAGTCTCGCCGCCAGTTCAAGGCGGGTGTGCTCGAAGGCAAGATCAAACCGGATTACGCCAAAGCAGTATCGATCGCCACCACTGCCGCCCAGAAGGAATTGATCGGGCTGGCCCTGCTGGGTATC
>JAABUE010000097.1 GCA_011389535.1 Anaerolineales bacterium | reverse complement strand
GATGAGCTGCTGGGCACGCTCGGGTTCACAAACCAGGAGGAAAGCGATACGGATCTGCTCGCTCCACCACAGGCCGCCGATCTCAGCCTCGCTGCAACCAAACCGCAGGCGCGCGGGCGCGGGATCAGCACTTATCTTACCTGGCACGGATTGAAAGAGGCGCAAGGAGATGGTTTCGAGATCTGTTACACCAACTGGATCAGCCCGAACTTCCTGGCAGCCCGTCACTGGCCGAAATTTGGGTTCAAGAACGTTGCCTACCGCCTGGCGAAGCGGATCGATCCCATGATTTCTTGGGCAAAATGAAATAGCTCTTTTCATCCCGCAGTTGAATTGCCGGATGAAAAGGGTTGGACGGGGGCAGGCAGAAATTGGGATTACAAAAAGAACCGGGCGCATTCCGCAACCCGGTTCTTTTCAATCGCTTATTAAGCTAAGATCATCCTATTTGATGAGCGTGCACGAGACCGTGCCGTCGTCAAACGTATACCCATCGTTCTGGGGAACTCTGGTTGTAGTGCAACTGTAGTTATACGTTGCTACCACTTCTTCGGTTATAGGATCCTTCACCACGATCGTTGCCGTATCCCAATATACAAAATCGATCCTGGCAGTCCAATTAGGGTTAGGGCAGCCGCCTGCATCCCAGGAGATGACCGGATCTATCTCTTCCTCAGGTTTGGCGGTTATACTAAATGGAGATTTGCCATTCTTTCGGAGTTGGGAATCACCGGGTAGCGCCTGCGCAGCCTTGCCATTGATCCTCGGAGAACTCTGTCCGGGGACATCGTTATTGCCATAGTTTGTGCAGATTACGGATGCCTGGCCGCTAGCCTGGAGTTCCAGTATCCAATCGGTGTTGCCCAGCCCACTGGCAAATCCACTTGCGATAAGCGAGCCCAGGCCGAATGATCCGGATAACTTGATGGCGCCCGCAAATACTGTTGAAGTGATCAAGATTGTAGCGAACAGCGCAGTAATAACGGAAATGATCTTACGTTTCATAAATGTCCTCGTATTTCGTTGAATATGAATGAATGATAGATGGGAAGAATTAACGATTGTATTGGGATAATTCTTCTCATGTATATCATATTATAATCTGTTCACTGCGAATCGGAATAGCTCTTTCGTCTTATTCCGAAAACCGTATCTTTAAAATGAAGCCGGGTTAAGGTGACCCCATCGACATCTTCTTTTGAGAAGACCCGAGGATTCCATAGAAACCTTCTTATGAACGAACTCGAACAACTGGAACAGACAATTGCCGCGCTGGAAGCCCAGCGCTCCATCCTGGGGGATGCCGTTGTAGAGACCGCCATCGGCCCGCTGCGCGAGAAGCTGTCTGGTCTGCGGTCAAAGCAGAGCCCGGAAGCGCACCAACGCAAACTCATCACCGTACTGTTTGCGGATGTCTCCGGATTCACCAACATGTCGGAGCAGTTAGACCACGAAACGGTCAGTGAGATCATCAATGGGATTTGGTCTCGCCTGGATAAGATCCTGGTCGACCACGGCGGTTTCATCGACAAGCACATCGGCGACGCAGTGATGGCCCTGTTCGGCGCTCCGACTGCCCAGGAGGACGATGCCGAGCGGGCCATCCGGGCGGCGCTCGGGATGCAGGCCGAGATCAGGAACTGGAAAGCGGTCTACAGTGAAGTGAACCCCGGGCTGCACGCTCTGGTGCAGGACATCCAGATGCGGATCGGGATCAACACCGGGCCGGTCCTGCTGGGGATGGTCGGTTCTACCAACGAATATACAGCCATCGGCGACGCGGTCAACCTGGCCAGCCGGCTGGAACATGCCGCGCCGGTGGGCGGCGTGCTGATCTCACAGGATACCTACCAGCACGTGCGCGGCATCTTCGACGTTACCCCCCTGGACCCCATCCAGGTCAAAGGCAAGCGGGAGCCGGTCAGGGTCTATGTGGTGAACGCGCGCAGGCCGCGCTCGTTCAGGATCACCACGCGTGGGGTGGAAGGTATCGAGACCCGCACCATCGGCCGCGAAGACGAACTGGCGAAAATGCAGGCTGCCCTGCAGTCGATGATAGAAACCGGCCGGGTCCATATGATCAGCATCGTGGCCGAAGCCGGGACGGGCAAATCGCGCCTGCTGTACGAGTTCCTCAAGTGGCTCGAAGAGCAGCATTATGCGCTCAGCCTGTTCCAGGGACGGGCCACTCCGGAGATGAAGCAAACCCCTTACGCGTTGGTCCGCAACCTGCTGGCAACCAGTTTCGAGATCCAGGACAGCGACTCGGCCAGCGTAGCGCGCGAAAAGTTGGAACGCGGCATTCTCGCTCACGCCGGTAGCAACCAGGATGCCAGTACGCAGGCGCCCTTCATTGGCCACCTGATTGGCTACGATTACGCAGACGACCCCAACTTGAATGGCATCCAGGGTGACGCGCGCCAGTTTCGCGACCTGGCCTTCCATTACCTGACCCAGTTCTTCGTCAATTCAACCAAGGACCAGGCCGGGATCGTCCTGTTGGAGGACATCCACTGGGCTGACAACGGGTCGCTGGACCTGATCGAACACATAACGAATAACCAGCCAGACATGCCGCTGCTGATCATCAGCCTGACCCGTCCGGTGCTCTTCGAAGGACGCCCGGGCTGGGGAGGCGGACCGGTGGAGCACCTGCGCCTGGACCTACAACCGCTTTCCGTGCAGGATTCGCGCCAACTGGTGGCAGACATCCTGCGAAAGGTGCCGCAGGTGCCACCCGCCCTGGTGGACCTGATCGTCAGGAGGGCTGAGGGCAGTCCCTTTTACGTGGAGGAATTGATCAAGGCCCTGATCGACGAAGGGATCATCCTACGGGACGAGGAGCAGTGGCAGGTGCGGGTAGACCGGCTGTCCGACCTGAAGGTGCCGGCAACCCTGACCGGGGTCCTGCAGGCGCGCCTGGACAATCTCCCGGCGGCTGACCGCGAGGTGCTCCAGCAGGCCTCTGTGGTGGGGCGCGTGTTCTGGAACAAGGTAGTGGAGCACATGCGCAACCCGGAGACGGCCCAATCCGACTCTACGCTGCTGGTGGCCAGCCAGCTGGAAACACTGGCGAAGAAGGAGCTGATCTTCCACCGGGATGCTTCAGCTTTTGCGGAGACCCCCGAATATATCTTCAAGCACGCCATCCTGCACGACGTGACCTACGAGAGCGTGCTGTTGCGGCTGCGCAAGGTCTACCACGTCCAGGTGGCCGAAAACCTGATCGAGCTGGGCGGGGACCGGGTCAACGAGTACGCCGGGCGGGTGGGCGAGCATTTCGAGCTGGCGGAAGAATGGCCGCGGGCAGCCGAGTGGTACACGCGCGCCGGGATTCAGGCGCAGGAAACCTACGCCACCGAGGCTGCCGCGAGTTATTATCAAAAAGCGCTCGGTTTTCTCAAGAACCCCAAGGACGCCGAGCAAACCAAGCGCAAGCAGGAGCTCTGCCGCAGACTGGGCGAGGTGTTGAACTGGCAGGCCCGCTACCGGGAAGCGGCAGAAGCCTACCAACAGCTGCTAGAGATCGCGAAAGACCGTGGCGACCTGGAGGCCCAGTCGCGCGCGTACTACGGGCTGGCTACCTCGCTTGGGTACCAGGGCGACCAGCGCGCAGCGCTGGAGAGCGCCCTGCGGGCAGAAGAACTGGCCAGGAAGGCAAACTCGCCCATCGACTTGGTCAAGGCGTTATGGACCCAGGGTTCCGCCCGCTTCAGGCTGGGAGAGGCGCAGGCCGCCCTCGACCTGGGCGAGCAGGCGCTGGCGCTGGCGACCGAGCTGGATAACCGGGGCGAGATCGGGCGCTGCCTGAACTTGCTGGGCGCTGCCCACTACGTGAATGGGCGCTACCAGCAGGCAGAGGAGTATTTTGAACGCGCCCTGGAGATCTTCCAGGAGCGGGGCAACCGCCGCCAGGGGATGGACCTGTTGAGCAACCTGGGCGTGATCGCCGAAGCGCGCGGGGATTATGACACGGCCCTGGGTCACTATCAAAAGGCGCTCGAGATTGCCCGTGAAACCGGTTACCGCGACGGCGAGATCGTCTTCCTCACCAACCGGGGCGGCCAGTACGTCGCCTTGCAAGAGTATGCAAGCGCCGAAAGCGACCTGAGCGAAGCAGTCAAACTGGCCGGGGCAGCCGGCTCGTGGGTGCTGGCGCTGACCTATGCCAGCCTGGCCCAGGCTTATTCAGGGCAGGACCGGACGGAGGAGGCCCTCGCCGCGGCGGAACAGGCGCTCGAACTGGGTCAGGCGGACGATGCCCCTGAATATATCGGATTGGCCTGGCGGGCGCTGGGGATGATCGCCGCACAGACCGGGGGGACGGTCAGCGCTAGGGAAAGCGATCCTGCGCACACGAAGAGCTATTCTGCCGGGGAATGCTTTGAGCGCAGCGCAGCCGCTTTAACGGAAGCAGGCCTGGACGGCGAGCGAGCCCGTACCCTGCGCGAGTGGGCCAAATTCGAGCTGGGACAGGGGAACAAGGAAAAGGGCTTGGCCATGTGGGGGGAGGCGCGCGCCACCTTTGCCAATCTCGACGCGCTGCGAGAGGTAGAGCGGATGGATAACACGGAAATGTAGTGACGACTTCCCCGGCACTGCCCGCCAGGGCAGGTGTAGTCGTCCATTAACAAGGAATAAACGACTAAATAAACGACTGAAGTCGTTACTACCCCACCTTTGAGCGTTACTACATCACCTTGGGACGGAATCTTTAAGGTGATTCTTATTAAATTTTAAGGAAAAGTGGTTGAAAGCGTTGTATACTGAAAGTGCAGGGAATTCCTAGAAACTGGACCTCTCTGCCGTACATGCCGAAGATCTTGATCGACTCAAAGGCGCAAGCCAATGAACCGAAAAGAGATCCAAAAGCCAATTTCTCTCACAGAGTACCGACGACAAGTAGGTCTTATCAATAAATAGAAAAGACCGAAAGGAATAGGGAAATGAAGAGAAATCCTAAAGCAGACTGCGGTATCTGGTTTTCGTAAGTTAGCCAGAGAAACAGCGAGCCACAGGAGCGGTAGAATGCAAAGGTTACTTGGAATCCCTGCACTTTTTATTTAATTAGTCTTTCTTCGAGTTCTGGAATACCTCCGGGCTGAGCAAGCCAACGAAGGGAAGATTGCGATACTTTTCCCTGAAATCCAAACCATATCCAACCACAAAATATGGGGGCAGATCAAAGCCTTTGTATTTAATGGGGATATCCAACAAGCGGCTGCTGGATTTATCGAAGAGCACGCACACTTCCAGGCTGGCAGGCCGGCGCGCCCGCAGGTTTTGCAGCAGGTAATTGAGCGTGAGCCCGGTATCGATCACATCCTCGATGAACAAAATATGACGCCCGGCGATGGGCGCTTCCAGGTCCTTCATGAGGCGCACCATCCCGTGCTCGCGCGCTTCCGCTGAATAACTCGAGACCGCAATGAAGTCTACCTCGGCGGGAACCGTCAGTTCCCGCAGGAGGTCTGCCATGAAGAAGAGAACCCCCTTCAGCACCCCGATCACAAGCGGGTTTTGCCCGGCATAATCCCGGGAAATGGCCTGCCCCAGCTCGGCGACCCGCCCGCGGATCTGTTCCTCGGTGTAAAGAACCTGCCGGATGCCGTGGGTCAGCTCGGGATGGTCCCCGGGTAGCTCGTTATTCATGCTGGCTGCCTTTCTGGGCTGCGGTGCCGAAGATCGGTCCTGCCTGTTGGTCGAGGCCGAACTTGAGCATCAGATTGCGCAGGTCTTTGCGCTTGAGCAGGATCAGGTTGACGTCGGGATAGAGCTCGGCCATCCGGCGCTGTTTGTAATTCTTCCGGGTTGCCAGACTAGGGCGCAGCGTCGTCAGCTCGATGTACAGGTCCTGGTCGGGCAGGTAGAAATCGGGGGTGAAAGCCAGGGTGATGGCGCCGTCTGCGTCCCATTCCAGGGCAAACGTGCGCGGCTCGTAGACCCAGCGAATGTTGTAAAAATCGAGGATATTCGCAAACTCTGCTTCGATTGGATGGGCAAATTGAGGTCGGTTAAGAGGTTCCAATCATTACTTCCGTGATGAGTTTATTCTTTGACCCCCGCCATAGAGGTCACGGCGTGGCAGATCAGACCGGCCGCCCGGGTGACATCCAACGAAGCGGTATTAAGCACCAGGTCATAGAGCGCCGGGTCGTTCCAGTCGACGTGGTAAGCGTGCTCGACGAAACGCTTCCGCCTGCGGTCGCTGGCCCGGATCCGCGCCAGAGCCGCCAGTGCGGAAATTCCGTGGCGCGCTACCAGACGTTCCGCCCGGACGTCCAGCGGCGCGATGATGCGGACGTGCAGGCTATCCGGCCAGCCATGCAGGACCGCCTGCCCTCCCCTGCCCACGATCAGGACGTCCCCAGCCCGGGCAAGCTCTTCGATCAGCTCCCGGACAGCGTTCAGATATGCTTTTTCTTCCGATGGTGAAGGACTCATACCCAGCAGGCCCAGGTCGTCCAACATGTCCAGGGCCATCCCGGGAGACCGCGCCCGGCGCGCCGCCTGGTTGATCAACCCCCGCCATACTTTCCGGTACCCAAGCTGCCCGGCGACTGCGTCGGCGATATCACACCCCAGGCTGCCTAACTGGCGAGAAACGGTAATGACTGCCATAATTGCCCTTCCGGATCACGAAGCGCTGAATTTATTATACAAGAAAAAACGGGCCAATGATACCTGTCTCCTGCCCTCCCGCAGGTCTTTCTCAAGGTGACATGACGCGGACTTTGAGAACGCTCTATGACCTGCCGCCCTTTTTGTTAACAGGTGGAATGAAAAAAGTGATCTATTAATATTTTGGCTACACGCAGATAATGTAAAGACAGTGCAAACCGGCCTGCTAAATGGCAAGCGCTAGCGTCAAAATGACTGAATGTTTGCCTAAAAAGCCCGGACAAAGTCGGTACGCTGCGGGAGGAAGCCTGGTACCCATCTTCCCCTCCCCACTTAACCCCGACCTCAATCTATACTAAGTGGCTATACGAAGCCTGGGTGCAAAACAGAGTACAAAAGTGTCAGGAACCGATCATATTCACATGGTTCCGGTTTATTACAGATCGATCAAACCACCCCAACCTTTCAAAGCTGTATGCCGTGAGAATTGACGAATGAGAGCAAAACCAATAGAATGCTCGCATAAACTTCCCGAAGGTTTGTTATGCAGACACTTTGGAGCTTCCAAGGATACCTTCGCAACGTTACGACATGGGGCAAGGCAGCGGCCGGACCAGACTCTCTCGTGGCCGGAAAAGAAAGCCTGCCTGCTGCGATGGGGGTATGCCACCGATAGACAGCGGAACCAAAAGCGACAAGCACAGGATCAACGGCATCAAAGACGTAAGTAGAACGTACCCAGAACGTACCCAGAACGTAAATTCAGGCCAAAGCGAGTATAAAGCCAGGCTATACCTGGTATAGAGCGAGTACAGGCCAATCCAGGAGAGAGCAGGCAACCATGGCAAAAATCCAAAAGAATTCGATCTTACAGGGGATCAGAGGCAGCCTCGGGGATATCGTCATCCGGGAAATGCGGGATGGCAGCATCCGGGTGAGCGTCAAACCGGTCAAGAAACAGCATACCTTCAACCAGGAGCAGAAGGGCTACCAGGATCGTATGAGGCTGGCGGTGGCGTACGCGAAAGAAGCCAAAACCGACCCCTTCTACGTGGGGTTTGCCCTTGAGACGGGCCGGGACGCTTACCACGTGGCACTCTCCGATGGCCTGAAGTCGCCGGTCATCCACGCGATCGAGCGGCGGGACGGGCGTGTGCGCGTGACGGCCAGCGATAATGTGATGGTGACAAGGGTCCTGGTCAGCATCCTGGACGGGGATGGAAATCTCCTGGAAGAGGGCGATGCGGCGCTCCCGGACCCGCTCCACGACCCTCAGCGCTGGGAGTACGCCGCCCGCGCAGACGGGACGGTCGAAGCCACCGCCTGGGACCTGGCTGGCAACCGGGCGACTCGTTCCTTGTCATTGCGAGCCCGCCAGGGCGAAGCAATCTCCGGTTAAACGGGGTACCTCTCCTTTTGGCGGCCTCCGATTAAACGGAGATTGCTTCGCTCGTTGCACTCGCTCGCAACCCCGCCGTAATTTGGCGGGGCAATGACATGAATGAGATTTGATGACCACCAGCAAACAATACTGTGGCTACATCATGACCAACGCCTACAACACAGTCTTCTATACCGGCGTCAGCAACAATTTACAGCGCAGGGTGCTCGAGCATCGATCCGGGGGTGGAAGTTCCTTCACGAAGCGATATAACCTTACGAAGCTGGTTTATTTCGAATGCGGAAACGATGTGAGCGCCGCAATTTTTAGAGAAAAGCAGATCAAAGCGGGTTCCAGGCGGAAAAAGATCGAACTGGTAAAGACAATGAACCCGGAGGGGAAAGATCTATATGATGAGTTCTTTCGTTAATGTCAATGCGAGCGACAGCGAAGCAGTCTCCCCTTAAACGGAGCCGCCCAACGAGGAGTCTTCCCGCTTAACTGGAGATTGCTTCCCCGGCCCGCTGCGCTTGCCAGCCCCGGCGCTGCCGGTCGGGCCGGGGTCGGGGCGGGCTAACGCCCTCGCAACCCCGCCGTAACTTGGCGGGGCAATGACAAGTGCTTTCGTTAATGTCACTGCGAGCGACAAGCGAAGCAGTCTCCCTTTAAACGGAACCGCCCAACGGGGAGCCGTCCCGCTTAACCGGAGATTGCTTCGCTCGTTGCACTCGCTCGCAATGACAGGGTGCGAATTTACACTCCTGTTAACTTTCCAAGATTGCAAACAAAACCTATTGTTCTTTTATTCAATTTGTAGATAATAGGGGAAATTTCAGGGGGACCAAACTCCACACTGAGGAGGCCGTGAGCGCCTATAAGACGACAGAATGCCATTTGAACAGCAGGGGCAGACACAAGCGCCCCATCCGCCAGGTTTGCAGCGTTAACCCTGCAAGCCCGATACCGTACCCAAACAACCAATAACAGGAAACATATACGATGAAAACAAAATCAAAAAAATCCAACCAGAAAGGTAAAAGCAACCATGGCTAAAGTCCGTAATAACATCTTCCTTCGAGGCCTGCAGGGCGACCTGGGAGGGCAGTTCTATATCGGGACCGGCTTAGTATCCGGCCGCACGAACGTCAACGCACGGATCGATACCGAGAAGGAACGCGTGTACAGCCCGGCGCAGCTGGCCCAGCAGCAGGCCTTCCGCGAGGCAATCGCTTACGGGAAGGCAAAGAGAGGCGAAGAGATCTACATCACCAGGGCGGACGGCACGGGGAAGAGTCCCTACAACCTGGCGGTGGCGGATTGGTTCAACCGGCCGCAGATCCTGGAAGTCGACCTGACAGCTTGGAAGGGCGCCGGCGGCGATGTGATCCGCTTGCGAGCGCAAGATGACGTCGGGGTCACGCAGGTGGCCGTTACGATCAGCGATGAAGAAGGCGCCGTGCTGGAAGCCGGCCAGGCGACCGATTTG
>JAABUE010000096.1 GCA_011389535.1 Anaerolineales bacterium | reverse complement strand
CCGCCAACATCTGCAGCATAGCGCATCAATTGCTCACCGGCGCCATAACAATCCTCTACAGCATCATACGGTACCTCGGTACACTTCAGGGTGGGGTCGTTTATTCTTAGCCGGGGAACACTCGTCCTTACCAGGTCTCCCAGGCCGATCGTAAAGATGAGCGCATGCTGATCTTCTGCCACAAAATCGGCCATATCGCGGGCATAATCATCCGCGTCGTAACGCTCCGGCCAAAGTACGCCGCCGGCCGCCAGGCAGGATTCATTACTCGATTGGGATTCCGGGTTATCGTAAAAACAATGGCGCGAAACAGGATTCAGGTCGCGGCAGAATGGGCTGGTCCAGGTATTGTTGGGACATGCAGGTTGCGGGGCGTTGGCAGCGCCGTCGGTCAGCAGGATGACCACCCACAACGCTTCCTCGCGGAAGGTATCCTCATTGCCAAATTCGTTTCCCGCGAGCTTCAAGCCCTGACCGATAGCAGTGGTCGGGCAGGTATCGGGGTTTCCGGTCAGATGGTATACCGGACAATCAAAGCCAAGATAATTGTCACCAATACCATTCCCATCCAGATCGATAATATCGCCGTCCGCATCCCGTTCATAATTCCGGCAAGGTCCCGGTTGAAGAGGATCTGTCGAGTCAGGATGCGGGCAAACAGGCGGTTCAACCACCTCTAATCCTTTTATCACGTTCTGGATCTCTCCTTTGTTATCCGAGAAACTCAGTTCGGTAAAGGCGCTATCGTCAAAAGTTACGATGGCCACGCGGTCGTACGGGAAATAGAGCTGGTCGACAAAGGCCGCGGCGGCATCCTTTACCTCCCTAAACGGGTGGCAGTCATCAGGGTTGCATTGGCTGGGGTCATACATCGGATCATCGAGCGATGCGGCATAGGTCATGGACTCGGAAGCATCGATTACCAAGACCACATCCATCGAAGCTGCCTCGGAAACCGCCGTGGCCGAGACCGAGGTTTCGTGGATGCCGAGCACCGACATAAAAGTCAGCTTGACGACCGAAGTCGCATGCACACGTACAAGCTTGCGGCCGGGCTTACCTGGCGGGGGGCAAAGGACTGCATCGCCAGGGTTCGTTTTACAGGTTTCCACCGTGGCTGAGGGGTCGTTGATCCCGTTCAAGACCAGGAACTCCAGGGCAGCCTTCTGCAGGTCTTCAGTATCATAGCCTTCGCGGAACTGCGCGGTGGCTGCCAGGGCGGCAGCGTCCACTGCGCGACGCAGCTTGGCGTGGTTGAGGTAAACCAGACCAACATCAACCGTCAAGCCGACCATCGCCGTCAAGACGATCATAGAGAGCGCGACGATGACCAGCACCTGGCCGCGCTCCTGCCGGTCATTCTTCATATCCTGCAGAAGTTTGTTTTTGATATTACGCGAGAGGGAAAAGAATAATTTTTTCATAAGAATACTTTTACGGGATAGGAGTTGGAGCCGGCTCGGCGGCCGAGAGCGGCATGATCGAGTACACGTAC
Source organism: Anaerolineales bacterium (assembly GCA_011389535.1). Taxonomy (GTDB): domain Bacteria; phylum Chloroflexota; class Anaerolineae; order Anaerolineales; family Villigracilaceae; genus JAABUE01. Next base: position 8,064 of record JAABUE010000096.1, on the reverse strand, counting down.
ACCGGCATGGGATCTCGGACGAACACGGTAAATACCGGCAGCTTCAAAACCTGGGGATAGTGGTAAAAGATCTCGACCAGCAAAACCCCGGTGGGTGGCGCGCTGCTGTCCAGGCGGCTTTGTATTTCCGCATTGGTAAACTTGGAAACCTGTAATTGGTTAGCCGCCCAACCATCGTCATCAGGATAGCGAACGTAGATCCCGTTTCCTACGGAAAAGAAGGAGATGACAACATCATCCCCCTTGGCAGCATCCACCATTACCGGCGCCATAACTTCTTCCGTCAACCTGAGGGTTTCGATAAAGAAGTTTTCGTCCAGGCTGCCATCAGGCAGGAACGGATCGAAGTCGGACGAGTAGCGCACCGCTTCGCGAGAGGCGTCCACCAGGTTGAGGTAGTTGTTGAGCATGAACCCAAATTCAACGATCCCGGCCACGAAAATCATCAGGAAAATCACAACCAGGGACAGCTCTACAAAGCTCTGGCCTGTTTCACTTTTACTTGCTTTTTTACGAGAGAGAGAAAGCATAATCGGCTTATCCTTATCGATAAGAATCTTCCATCTTCATCATAATGGAAAGACCAGAGAGGGTCAACGGATTTAGGAGTTTTGTATCCCCCTATAGACCTGTTTTTCACAGAATCCGGACTTTTCTACGCTTCATCGTGTATAATCACGCTGAAAATTTCTCAAACCAAGAAAGGAGAGCTCCACTCAAATTTTATTTGGGGAAGACAGCGCATGATCCCGCCCAAAGCGGGATGACGAGGATGAGGGTTCTCCATCGCGAGATGGAGCTAATTACCTTACATAACCCCTTCCCTCCCCTTCCCTGGCAGGGAAGGGGAGGGTGGCCGGAGGCCGGGAGGGGTTATGTAAGGTGAAAAAATCGAAAGGTCAGCGGAAGCCCTCCGGGTGCGCCATCGCCCGACCATCTTTCCCTCCAGATAAACTTTGCCGCAACGCCGGGCCAGCAATGGACCGGACAAAACCGCAAAGGATTGGCTGAATCTAGTTGTCATTACGAGGAGTACAACGACGGCGCAATTTTATGATAGATGAAGATTGCTTCACGCCTCGCTAAACTTGGCGCTCGCAATGACAAAAACTTAAAGTACGGAGGATCCCTATTATGTGTGGAATCGTCGGATATATCGGGCCGCAGGATGCGACGCCGATCATCCTTAATGGACTCAAGCGCCTGGAGTACCGGGGCTACGACTCGGCCGGGTTGGCCGTCTTAAACGGTGACAGGATCGAGATTCGGCGCGATGCGGGTAAGTTGTCGCGGCTGGCAGAACTGGTGAACGGCTCTCCCATCAGCGGGTCGCCGGGAATCGGTCATACTCGTTGGGCAACGCATGGCGCGCCATCTGCCCGTAATGCCCACCCCCATCTGGGGGCGTCGGGACGGGTGGTCGTCGTCCATAATGGCATCGTTGAAAATTTCCTGGAACTCAAGGACGAACTGACTGCTGAAGGCACACAATTCAATTCAGATACCGACACGGAAACCATCGTTCACCTGGTGGAACATCACCAGGCTGCCGGCCTGGATCTGACCGAGGCTGCCCGGCGCACCTTCAACCAGATCCTCGGGGCGCATGGAATTGTGCTGCTCTCGGCGGATGAACCGGATAAGATCGTCTGCGCGCGCATCGGAAATGCCGGGGGTGTGGTGATTGGTCTGGGTGAGAATGAAAATTTCATCGCCTCAGATATACCTGCCATTCTGGAGCACACCCGCAAGGTTATCTTTCTCGAGTCACGCCAGATGGCTGTCATCACGAAAGAGGCTGTCAGGATCGAGACCCTGGAAGGATTGCCTGTGCAGCCTGAGGTGCACACAATCGCCTGGGATGCTGTCTCAGCTGAGAAGGGCGAATACCGCCACTTCATGCAGAAGGAGATCCACGAGCAGGTCCGCGCCCTGACCGACACGTTGGCCGGGCGGGTGGATTTTAATGACGGGCGCATTCGCCTGCCCGAACTTAACCTGACGCCGGAACTGGCAAAGCGCATCCGGCGGATCTATATAACGGCCTGCGGCACCGCTGCCTATGCGGGCATGGTCGGCAAGACCTTGATCGAAAAGATAGCGCGGGTACCGGTTGAGGTAGTGATCGGTTCGGAATTCCGGTACAGCGATCCGATCATCGACGAAGATACGGTCGTGCTGGCGATCTCGCAATCCGGTGAAACGGCTGATACGCTGGCCGCCATGGAGGAGGGACGCAAGAAGGGTGCGGTGCTGTGGAGCATCGTCAACGCGATCGGCTCGCAGGCCATGCGTATGGCAGACGGGTATATCTCGATGCAAACCGGACCCGAGATCGGCGTGGCTTCGACCAAGGCCTTTACCGCCCCGCTGGTCGACCAGTATATGCTGGCGATTCTACTGGCAGATTTACGGGGAACGATCGACGATGCAACCCGCCGCGCCCTGGTCGCAGACCTGCGGCTTGTCCCTGACCTGGTCAGCCGCACCTTGAACAGCGAACCGGAAATCGAGCGGGTCGCCTTGAAACTCAAAGACATTCACAGTTGCCTGTACCTCGGACGCGGCATTAATATGCCGATCGCCTACGAAGGCGCTCTTAAGCTAAAAGAGATCTCATATATCCATGCCGAGGGATACCCGGCCGGCGAGATGAAACATGGCCCTATCGCGTTGATAGACGAAGACATGCCGGTATTGTGTCTGACACCTAAGGACCCCTGGCATGAAAAGATGATCTCACAGATCCAGCAGGCCAAGGCGCGCGGTGGTGTGGTGATCGCCGTGGCAACCGAAGGAGACGAACTGGTGGAAGGCCTGGCTGACCACATCCTATGGGTGCCTGAGACACCCTGGATGCTCAGCCCGGTGGTGACCGTCATACCGCTGCAAATCCTTGCCTACCACATAGCAGCCATCCGCGGCCTGGACGTGGACCAGCCCAGGAACCTGGCCAAAAGCGTAACGGTTGAGTAAAAGGTTTGAGCCCCGAGAACATCGGGGCTCACTTGATAATGGGAATTATTATGTTCAGCAGGAGAAGCCCAAAAAATTAAAAAGAAGCGACTGCCGTCTTTAAATCCTTTTCGATCGAGACCAGCATGTCAAACCCGGACATCTTCAAAACCTCCAACACTTCCTTGGTGGGTTTGATAATTTTCAAATGCGGTGATTTATACGACCCTTCTGCGATCTGGCGATACGTATCTTCCTTGCTCTCGCTGCCAGCCAATGAACGCAACTTTGTAAAAGCCTCTTGCAAGACTCGCAACCCGGCGCTGCTCATGTAAGGAACGTTGCTTAAATCCAATACCAGGTAGCGGGCCCCATTGTCGATCACCTCCATTACTTTTTTTTCAAGCTCATTGGCGCTGGCAGAATCCGTGTTACCGGCAACCCGAAGAACAGTCACCGGAACGCGGCCTTGTTCTTGCGCGACAGTTATTTCCATGCAGAACTCCTTTTTGGATAATTTGGACAGAAATAATATTTTGACAAAAAGTATTGTACGAGGTTTACGGGTAGAAATCAAGCCGATTTTCTGTTTCTCCAGACTTTGTACCGTTTGACCTGCCGCGGTTTGGCGAGGTGAAAGTGAGCGCGTGTGCGCACGCTCACATCCCAAATTCGGAAATCGATCATGGAGATTCACAAAAAACGTAGTGCCCGGATTGTTCTCTGACCTGGATAGGTGATAGAAAGGCGGCACGCCGGGCGGTATAATGAAAGCAACCTTCTCTCGCGAGGTTCTTATGCGTAAGCTTCTATGCGTTCTCTCCACAGGGTTACTCCTATTGGCCTGCTCGACGCTGGACCTGATCCCGGGCCCGGTGCCGGCCAGCACGCCGACGAACAGCCCGACCGCATCTAACACGCCTACCATTACCCTGGTACCTACGCGCACTAGCACCCCGACCCCGCGCAATACTGCTACGTTGATCATCAGCGACTTCAACACACCGGTTGTTCTGGTCAGCGACGAGGCGCCTACTCAGGCGAGCTTTACACTTACACCTCTCGCGCCGTTTGCCCCGTTTGCGCCGACCGGCGGGTTTGAATCTGTGGAGATCTCGCAAGGAAACATCTTCTACGGCATTTGCAGCCCAAATTTCACGAAGATGACGGTCAAGGTGGAAGACTCGCAGGATGTCCGCAAGGTTTATATTTTTTTCCGGCTTGAATCCGGCAAAAAGCCAGGCGATACCACGCCCTGGACGGGTTCAGTTACCTACAATGATGGCGGCGGTTACTTCCTCTACACGCTACGGGCCAACAATATCCCCGAACGCGGGAACTTCCTTAAGGCCTGGGTCCATTACCAGTTTGTAGCGGAAGACGCTGATGGAGAGCTCATCGGGCGCACTCCTGTCTATACACGCAACCTGATCCTCGAACCCTGCAAATAGAATTTCCTCGCCTGACAGACAAAGCGGATACATCGAAATCACGTATATCGAGCACAGTCCATATATCTTGCGCGTCGAGAGCATGGGCTTTGACTACCACCAGTCACGGTGTGCTTTCTTCGGATTCAGCCATGATGGACTGTGCGGATGGATGAATAACAGATAGAGCGCTATTTGTGCGTGAGTACGAATACGCAGTACGGCAAGCCGCCCGCGCCTATTTCCAGTTTGGCTGTTTGCCTGACACCGCCGCCCAGCAATTTTGCCAGCAGACCCGCATCCATCTGGCACAGTTCCGGGTGCTTGCCGATCACCGCAGCATAAGGGCAATGTCCCAGGACGATCCGCGGCCCCTCCACACCGGCCTCCCAACGGGCCTGATAATGCATCCCGTTCAGACGCTCGACCACAGACACCAGCCTGCGCATCAACGGCTGAGCGCTTTCAGGATTATCCCCAGCAATCCGCTTCCCCAGCGCCTCCATTTCAACCATTGCTCCTGCTTCCGTTAAAAGCGCATCCGCCAGCACGGACAGGTTGTCTCCCGCCAGCGTCCCTGCCAGCCGGTACACTTTCTCAGGCCTGCCCTTGCCCCCCCTCCGCTGGCTGGCGACTTCCACCCGCCCGTCGGCGGCCAGGATGCCAAGATGATGGCGCGCGTTGGCAGGGGTCATATGCAGGGCGCGGGCAAGTTCGCGGGAGGATACGCTCCGGTTGCGCTTCAGGTAATCCAGTATTTTTTGGCGAGTAGTGATTGGCATTGATACTCTCTTCAAATGTCATTGCGAGGGCGTTAGCCTGAAGCAATCTCCCGTTAAATGGAACCTTTCAAAAAGCTGGCATCACTCGCTTACTCGGGGATTGCCACGTCGTTACACTCCTCGCAATGACAACAAATGTGTGTCATACAATCAACATGATTATACTCACAAATTTATTTTTGCAAATATATTTTTGCGTAAATCGTTTGACATTGTACTCTAAGAAACGCTATAATATCAATCCGATGCTAAAAGCTGATTGCTGATAGCTGAAGGTTACGAATGAATGAACCGCTGACCTGGGAGTCGACTTACGCCATCGCGCTTGTGCTCAAACGTGAGCATCCGGGCATCGACATGGAAACCGTCACCCTGGGTGACATCCAGCGCTGGACACTGGCCCTGGAAGACTTCGATGATGACCCGGCGCTGGTCAACGACGAAATCCTGTCAGCGATATACCAAGATTGGTACGAGGAGATCCTTCATGAGTGAGAAAGAACTCAATTCCCCCGGTTATGAGATCCCGGAAGAGCTGGAGAATGCGGTTAAGATCACCACGCTCGACCGGCTATACAACTGGGGACGGCGCTCATCCGTCTGGCCGATGATGTTCGGCCTGGCCTGCTGCGCCATCGAAATGATCGCTGCGCAGGCTTCCCGTTACGATATGGCGCGATTTGGTATGGAAGTCATGCGACCTACCCCACGCCAGAGCGACCTGATGATCGTCTCCGGCACTGTCACCAAGAAAATGGTGCCATTGATCGTGCGTCTCTACAATCAGATGCCCGAACCAAAATATGTCATCTCCATGGGCGCTTGCGCCTCCGGCGGCGGACCCTTCAAGGAAGGCTATAACGTCGTAGCCGGCATCGACAAGTTCCTGCCCGTGGACGTTTACATCCCCGGCTGCCCGCCCACCCCGCAGGCCCTGATCAACGGCGCCATCATGCTGCAAAAGAAGATCGACAAGCAATCCATCAGGCAGGTGCGCTGGTACCGCAAAGGCCCGGACTCGGTCGAGATCCCGGTGCCGTTGCTCGGTCCGGATTTGATCGACCTCCGCCGCACAGCTGAGATCAAGAAGATCGCCGCGCGACCGCAGACAGAAGCAGAAGAGGCATAGGAGAACATCATGGCTATCCCAACCCCTCAAACCGAGACGGCCCAGTCCGAGGCCTTCGACCTGTCCGCCCAATTCCCCGGCGTTGTCGTTCCGGACGAACGCCCCGGCTACACTGGCTGGATCGTTGAAAAAGATAGTTTGATAGAAGTCGCTACCTACCTGCGCGACGAAATGGGCTTTGACCTGCTCTCCTCCGTCACTGGCGTGGACTACCTGCCCGAAGAAAAGATGGAAGTGGTCTACCAGGCCTATAAGACCACCGGCGGACCCGGGATCTTCTTCAAGGTTCAGATCCCGCGCGTAGACCCGATGGAAGTGCCTTCGGTTTATCACATCTGGCTGGGCGCAGATTTTCAGGAACGCGAGATCTGGGACCTTTACGGCATCAAATTCATCGGCCATCCCGACTTGCGCCGGATCCTGACCTGGGAAGGCTTTTCAGGCCACCCGATGCGCAAAGACTGGCAGGAGGGTTTCTACGAAGAGGACACCAAGCCCTTCAAAAGCCGCTGGCCCGAAGGGAAATTTGTCAGCGCGGAAGAGAAGAACCCTTACAACGATAACCTGAATTTCCCGCAAGAGTTTGACCCCGAAAAGTGGACCCCCACCGATCCGGAGGAGGCCCTTTACGCCTCCCTAAAAAAGGCCGTCACCAGGGACGAAGAGGGCCTGGAAACTGAACAGATCATCGTCAACATGGGGCCGCAGCACCCATCCACACATGGCGTGTTCCGCGCGGTGGTGGTGCTGGACGGCGAGACCGTCACCAGCCTCAAGCCGGTCATGGGCTACCTGCATCGCAACCACGAGAAAATTGGCGAGCGCAATACTTTCCTGCACAATATGCCCTACACCGACCGCCTGGACTACTTCAACTCCATGTCTAACAACTGGGGCTACGCCCTGGCTGTCGAAAAACTGATGGGCATCGAAGTGACCGAGCGCTCCGAATACATCCGCGTTATCATGGCTGAGCTGACCCGCATCCAGAACCACCTGATCTGGATCGGTATGATGTTGAACGACCTGGGCACGTACTTCACCCCGGCCCTGTACGCGTTCGAAGAACGCGAATTGATCCTGGACGTTTTCGAAGCCGCTTCAGGCTCTCGTATGATGTGCAATTACTACCGCTTCGGCGGGGTTGTGCGTGATGTGCCTGCTGAGGCCTTTCAGAAGATCAAAGGTTTGGTCTTTGACCGTTTACCGGGCAAGATCGAAGAATTCGAACGTCTGCTGAGCGAGAATGAGGTGCTTATCTCGCGCATGAAAGGCGTCGGATTCCTGAGCGCCGAAGACGCGATCGCCACATCGACGACCGGACCCGTCTTGCGCGCTTCCGGTGTGCCCTACGACATTCGCCGTGCAGACCCCTACGGTATCTACGACCGCTTCGATTTTGACGTGGTCACCCGCCCCGAAGGCGATATGTACGCGCGCTATGTCGTCCGTATCGAAGAGATGCGCCAGAGTTTACGCATCCTCGAGCAGGCCATCCGCGGCATTCCCGAGGGACCGGTTCTGCCCGGCAAACCTGTTTACCAGGTTCGCGTCCCGGCCGGCGAGGCCTACGGACGGATCGAGGCCCCCAAGGGCGAACTCGGTTTCTACGTGATCTCGAACGGCAAACCCAACCCTTGGCGCTATCACGTCCGTGCACCATCGTTCATTAATTTAACCGCATTGGAAAAAATGTGCGTTGGCAACAAGATCGCAGATTTCGTCGCTATCCTGGGCGCGATCGATATCGTGCTCGGCGAGCTTGACA
>JAABUE010000095.1 GCA_011389535.1 Anaerolineales bacterium | reverse complement strand
GCCACACCTTGAGGCTCGAGCAGGTCACTGATGAAATCGGCAATCTGGCGCGTCATGCGTTCCTGCACCTGCAGGCGGCGGGCATACATATCTACAATCCGGGGGATTTTCGATAAACCCAGCACTTTCCCGTTAGGGATATAGGCCACATGGGCGCGCCCGATGATCGGCAGCATATGGTGCTCACACATACTGTAAAATTCGATATCGCGCACGATGACCATCTCATCATAGCTGACGTTAAACAGGGCGTCATTGACAAGCCCGACTGGATCAATGTGATATCCGTTCAAGAGCTCTGCATACATGCGCGCAACCCGCTTGGGGGTATTTCGCAACCCTTCGCGTTCCGGGTCTTCGCCAAGCGCGCGCAGCATGGATTCGACCGCTTCTTCTACAGCCTGGGTATCGATCCCGCTTTCGAGCACCTGTTGCTCGCTCAGGCCGTCATCAAAATCAATAGCTTCCATTGGTATTCTCCTAACATCAAACCAGCCAACCTGGCACGATGACTGATCTAGAACGTATGCAATTTGAAAAGAGATACCGAAAATAAGGGGGACGTGCTGAGCACGTCCCCCTTATTTTCGGGTTTCCTTCATGCAACTGCATAACGGTTTATACAAGTACTGGATTTATTCTATCCGATTTACATAAAACTGGTGGATAAACGGGCCAAATATAGAGAAATCCCCTATATCGCGCCTGCTTGACCGGGGACAATTTGTTGGCTATATTTCTTCCATGCGTTTCCCCTTCGAAAAAGAATGGGGCATCCCCGACAACCCGCCCACCGATCCGGGTTGTTTCGTGATCCCTTCCTATGCCCTGAAGGACCGTGCTACTCCCACGAAACCAACCGCCGCCCAGATCGAGCTGGCCACCGACTGGTGGAAGCGTTTCCCGGATTCATTCCTCATCATGTGCACCGGCGATAACCAGGGGCTGGGGCTCTCCAACGCCAGCGTGATGGCCGATTATGCGGTCCGCCTGGGGGTTCCCCCTCAGAACGTGATCGAAGAAGACCAGTCCCTGAATACTTACGAGAACCTGTATTATGCTATGAAGATCATCCGGGAAAGGGATTTCCAGCAGCCCACCCTGGTCACCCTGGACCTGTACACACGTCGCGCCGTCGCCACCGCCCGGAAAATGGGCTGGGATGACTTCTACTGGCTATCTGTCTATTCGAGCGGGGAGCCGGCCTACGGCTACAAATGGTTCCAGACCCACTCCCGCTTTACTCTCTATCTTTATGAAGTTCTGGCAATGATTTATAGTAGGATAGTTGGGTGGGTTTAGCACGTCAAAGCACTTACAACGCCCTCTCCAATATGGCCCTCAACTCAGCCTCCGTCAGCAGGATGGGATTCCCCTTGAAACTGCTCGCCTTCAGCGTCTTCTCCAGCGCTTCGGGGAAATGTTTACGGCTCATACCATACGTTGCAAGCGCGGGGATATCCAAATCGCGAACCAGTTCGCTGACCCACATAACACCATCGGAAGCAGTTGCATCTGGATCCCCGGTCAAAATCTGCGCAATTTCCGTATAACGCGCCAATACAGGCTGCCCCGGTTCCCGTGATTTCAGCGCATTGAGGTTGGCTTCCATTACCAGTGGCAGCAGGCGTGCACAAATCGCTCCATGCGGGGCAGGCAGCATTCCGCCAAGCGGGCCAGCAAACCCGTGCACGGCGCCCAGGCCGGCATTTGCCAGCGCCAGCCCGCCGAAAAGGCTCGCCAAGGACATGCGCTCGCGCGCTTCCTGATCTCCACCATTTTCGTAAGCCTGTCTCAGCGCTCGCGCCGCGTGGCACATGCCCTGGCGGCAGAGCGCGTCTGTCATTGGGTTGGCTTTTAACGACACGAAAGGCTCGATCAGTTGGGTCAGCGCATCCAGGCCGGTGCTGGCAGTGATGACTGGCGGCAGATTGTAGGTCAATTCGGGATCGACAAGCGCCAGCCCCGGCAGCATCAGCGGGCTGCGTAGGCTCACCTTGACCCCATGCGCAGGCGACTCGATCACCGCGTTGCGGGTTACCTCCGCGCCCGTGCCGGCCGTGGTCGGGATGGCGATGTAAGGCAGCGGCGCCCGAGTGAGGTTTGTCCCTTTACCAATCACTTCCAGGTAATCGAAAACGTCTCCCGGGTTCGTCGCCAGGATAGCGATGGCTTTGCCCGCGTCCAGGACGCTGCCACCGCCGAGGCCGATGATGCCGTCACAGCCGAGCGCGAGCTCTACGCCCTCGCGCACTACATCTACTGTCGGTTCGCCGTGGACTTCGAATTCGGCCAACCGGATTCCCCGGGCGGACAACATCTGCCTCACGCGCGGGATTGCGTCTGAAGATCTCCCCCGCACCAAAAGCAGACGATTCGCCCCTGCCTCTATTTGCTCTGCTAAAGAGTTCAATTTCCCATTCCCGAAGATGATCCGGCTGGCGGTGGCAAATTCAAAGGAGTCCATAATTACCAGTTTTCATCGTCCGGAAAGACATTGCTATATTTGATCCCCTGGCGTGGTTCGGCCATCATCTCTGCGACCGTGTCGCGCCAGCCGGCATAGTGCGCGGTCTCTTTATGCGCTGCGGGAGCCTCAGCGGTTTTGTATACCTCCACCAGGATAAAGCGAGCCGGGTCGTCCGCCTGTTGGATTACATCGAAGCGCGCGACGCCCGCTTCCTGCACGCTGTTAGACGCGTTCTCGATGGACGCCTGCTTGAAGGCTTCCACGAATTCGGGTTTGACATGTGCATGGACCAGGACAATTTGCATTTTGGCCTCCTGTTTTTTTCAAAAAAAGAACTCTTATAATAAGGTGCCAGTCACTTTTAAAGTGACTGGCACCTTAGCTTTAGCTAGCTTCTAATCACCCTCACCCGCACTACATCCCGTTTGATCGCCCCAAACTTATATTTGTAATCCTCATCGCCGCGCATGAAATCGAACTCGCTGCGGCCGTGCTCGTTGGCCCATTGCAACAGATACCCAAGCAGCACCCAGCCCGGGGATAAATCCTTGTAATTGAAATCCAGGCCTGAGTTGTAGACCCAGATACGGTCCCCGTAATCGAAGTTGAGATACCCGGCGGCCTTCTTGCCGTCCACTTCCATGAAGGCCAGTTGCAGCCAGCCGGCATTAAAAGCCGCATGGACGGAGGTCCGCATTTGCGTCCGCATCACCTCGGTCAGAAATACTTCCTTATTCGGGTCGTTTGCCATCAGGGACAGTAAATCGTCTATTTCGGAATCCAGCACGGACTCGTCTTCGACGATATACCAGCGCACGTTCTGTTCGCCCCCTTCCGCGCGGCGCATCTTACGGCGGATCTCGTGGCGCTGCTTCTTGTCGATACTCATCAGGTATTCTTCGAAATCGCCGGGCAGGGGCACGTATAACGCTGGCCGGAAAGGTTCCTGTACAAAGTCCCAGCCGCGTTTGGTGGATTCGGCTTCCAGCGCGGTTAACGTGGGAGAGCCTTCGGGCAGGTTATACCAATCGATCGCGGACCAGGCCAGGGCGGAGTCAGAAGCGAGGAAGTCCAGCAGACCGGAGACGAACCGGGACAGGTCATCCGCACGAACGATCAAGTCCAGATAATCGGAAATCTCGATGCTGCCGAGCAACATCATGGCCTGCCTGCCCTCGTACTCGCTCAGAAACAGCGGGGCAATGCCGACCAGCCGTTCGCTTTCGCGGGCAGAGACCATAGCCAAATCTGCCTCCAGCCACTCACCGCCGCCGCGCGTGGACCACCAGGCGCTGAGATATTCAAAACGCAGAAAGGGCATGTCGTTTACGCTCTCAGAAAGCAAAGCGTTCCATTCATCAGGGTCGAGCTCGGAGAAATTTTTGTGAAAAGTGAAGTCCATAAGACCTTTAGATAGAGAATCGTTTCAGTGGCGTGTTCGCAATTCAACAGGGGTACGTTGCCCGCTTTGACCAGGCGGCCCATCAGAGAGATTTTTTTCTTTCCTGTATCATCTCCGTACTGAAAAGTTCTCAGCCCACAAACTCGCCGCTCCTGTTTTTTTGGGGGATGTACGCTTGTACCCGGACAGCATGATTATGGTTGATAAAGTTACCGTATGCTAAAGAAAGGCTCATCAATCAAAAATACTTTTTTCGGGCACTTGGATTTTACCAGTATAATGATGGCAACCTAAGCGATTTTCTTACGCCGTGACTAAACTTGACCTCACCCTCCTCCCGCTTTATCGCCTGAATCGACAGGAATTGTCCGCTCTCCCCGGTCTGCTGGCAATGACGCCGCCCCGTAAGACCGCGCGCGGCCGCGAGCACGACCGCCTGGTTGTGTATCTGGTGTTGACGGGAAATGCCACCCTGTCCACCGCCGAGTACCTGCAACTGACCAGCCAGGTGGCCAGCCGCTTCTTCGAAACCCCCGGCGCGTTGACGACCGCCATGCGCACCGCCGCCGAAGCGCTCAACCGCGCGCTGCTCGACCGCAACCTCGGCTCCACCACGCGCGGCCAGTATGCGGTCGGCTGGCTGGTGCTGGCCGCCCTGCGCGATGCGCAGTGCACCATGTTGCAGTCAGGCCCTACCCACATCTATAAGCTGGATAGTGAAGCCGTCACCCATACTTTCGACCCGGCGCTTTCCGGCAAAGGGCTCGGCTTAAGCCAGGCCGCCACCATTTATCTCACCCAAACCGAACTGCATCCCGGCGACCGGCTGGTCTTCTCCGGAAAGACGCCTGCCGGGTGGGATGGGGCGCTCGGCCAGGTGGAGCACGACTCCCCGGAAGCAACCCGGCGGCGCCTGTTCAGTCTCTCGCGGGATGACCTAAATGCAGTGCTCATCCAGGCGCGAGAAGGGACCGGGAACCTGACCGTGATGCGTCCCGCGCCATCGAGTATCCACACGCCCAAAGAGGCTGCTCCTATCAGCGATCCGCCCGCACCTCCCGCCGGGGCCGAGAGCCTGCCACCGTTCTTGGGAGCGGATCCTCTCTCCCGGCCCGGAAACTCCGCAACGGAACCGGAAGAAGATGAAGAACCGGTTTTTTCGCCCTCGGCTTACGCCATCCCGCCGCAAACGGATAGTGGTGGTCTGCCTACCCTCGACCAGGTCTTGCCGGGCTTCCCGGCCTCGATCCCGCGCTTAAGGCCGGGCACGCCGTCACTGCATGAGATGGACGAGCCCATTATGGACGAGCCAAAGGAGCCGCGGCAGCCTTCCGCAAGGACACGCAGAGTAGCACGCGGCATGGTCGGTGGCATGCGAGCCTGGCGCCGCATGGTTGCTTCGCTGGGAAGCAGTCTGGGAAAGCTCGGGCCCAACGTGCTGCCCGGAAGTGAGAGCGCCAGTTCCTCTTCCTTCTCATCTAATTTTCTGCTGGCCCTGATCGCCATCGCCATCCCGTTGATGGTGGTTACGGCGGGCTTCGTTATGTATTCCCGCTTCGGTCGCAGCATCCAGTATGACAAGAATATGATCGAGGCAGAAAACGCTCGTACCAGAGCGATCAGCGCCGGTGAACCTACCCGGGAGCGGACCGAGTGGCAGGCTGTCATGTTCCATCTCAGGGAAGCCGAAAAAGCAAGGAAGACACCTGAATTAGAAACCTTCAGACGAGAGGCCCAAGGTGAGTTAGACGAACTGGAAGGCATTCAACGCCTGAATTTTTACCCGGTGTTCGCAACCGGGATCGGTGCGCCGATCAGCCGCCTGGCCGCCAACGAGACCGACCTGTATGTGCTGGATGCGGAGCAGGGACGCGTCCTGCACGCTGCTCAGGTGAGCCGCACTTTCGAAATGGACGCAGCCTTCCGGTGCGAGCAGGGGGAATATGGCGACTATCACGTCGGGCCGATTGTGGACATTCTCATCCTGCCACGCCTGAACTCGCTCAACGCCGCGGTCCTGGGTATCGATGCCAGCGGCAATTTGCTGTACTGCGCACCGGGGCAGGTGGGGCAGGCCATTCCCCTGCCCATCCCGGATACCAACTGGGGACGCGTTACCGGCTTCACCTACGACAGCGGTAACCTGTACGTGCTGGATGCCCAATTGCGCGCCGTGTGGGTCTACACCGGGCAAGACGCGTCGTTCGTGGAACGCCCTTATTTCTTTTTTGGCGGGCAGATCCCGGAGATCGAGGATTCGATCGACCTAGTGGTCAATGGCGACGAGTTGTATCTGTTGCATGCCGATGGTCGCTTGTCTCATTGCTCGTACAGCAGGCTCGATACGGTCCCAACCCGCTGTGAAGACCCGGCGCCGCTGGTCAATACGATCCCGGCCTACAAGGATATCGACCTGTTCGGGCAGGCCCATTTCACCCAGATCATGCTGACCTCGCCTCCGGATTTGACCTTGCTGCTGCTGAACGCCGATAACCGCAACGTCATGCGCTTCAGCCCGCGCTCGCTGGAGCTGCTAACCCAAATCTACCCCACGCCCGGGACTACTTTCAAGCCCGGCCCGGCCGGCGCGATGACGGTCAATCCCAACCGCGTGCTGTTCCTTGCGGTGGACGACCAGGTCTATTTCGCGCCGGATATGCCGTAGCTGGTTCGCGAGCAGCAGCACCCTACGGGCGAGGTACTGCGAGCATGTGTATTGAGATGCGATCCTCGTCCGCGCGGTCAGGTCAGGAGGAATGATGTCAAATTCTCGTAAAGGTTTCTTACGATCCTTATTAGATTTTATTGCATCTCTCTTCGGCAGGAAAAAGACGGTACCGCCTCCACAGCCCCCGGTCCCGAGTGAACCGCTGGATGATCCCAACGAACCGGCGCAGGTGACCGTCAGCAGAGTACTGGTGATCGTCTACGATCCGGTCATGGATAATACCAGTGGGAAAAAATTGTCCGAGCAGCAGGGCTGGAAACAAACCGAAAACCTGATCACCGAATTTATGGCCGATATCGCCCAGTCCAGCCACGGCATGGCGCGCTATCAGGTGGCCGAGCGCATCGACCTGAACGAGTTCCCGGCCAAAGTGGACGGTTTCCGCTACACCCCGCAGACTTACCTGGATGTGCTACGCAACCTATCTTCACCCCGCATGCCGCAAGAAGTGGATTATTATGCCATTATCAACCAGTTCAACCTGCTGAACCGGGTTGCCAGGAACGAGATCGATGAAGTCTGGGTTTTCGGTTTCCCGCACGCCGGGTTTTATGAGTCCATCATGGCGGGGCCGAACCCGTTCTGGTGCAATGCGCCGGCGCTGAAAAATACCGGGGCTTCCGGGCGGCGCTTCGTCATCATGGGATTTTCTTACGAGCGCGGCGTAGGTGAGATGCTGGAATCGTTCGGGCACCGGGTTGAATCCATCATGGAGAAAACGTTCGGGCGCCTGACAGGGGATGCCAACTTGTGGAAGCGCTTTATCTGTTATGAAAAGTCGGCTCCAGGCAAAGCCGCGCTCGGCAATATTCACTTCGCCCCCAACAGCGAGCGTGACTACGACTGGAACAACCCTTCAACCGTCAAAAGCGAGTGCTACGACTGGCTGTTGAATTATCCGGACTTCAAAGGCGATATCCGTGATGTGACTGCCAGCGAGTGGGGGAAAGGCGATATCCGCGCCCACCACCAGTGGTGGCTTAAACATATTCCTCACGTTGCCGGACGGCGGAATGGTATCCATAATAACTGGTGGCAGTACATCATCAATCCGCACAATGTAGCCAATTGAGAGAAGCATGAAATCAAAATCTCTCAGACAAATGGCCGTCATGAACGTGGACAAAGGCGAGCAGATCGTGGGCGGGTGGGCCTCCGCGCACATCCCGCAGGTGGGGGTCTATAAACTCCTCGCCAAGAAACGGGTAGACGGCATCATCGAATGGGCGCATTTTGTCCAGCGCGACAACGGCTTGAAAGAAAAAGTCTATCGCGGCGAGGTGGAAAACCCTGAAAAACTGGATGAAGTCCTTGAGATCATGAACGGGCAACTCAAGAGGGTCTTCGGGATAACCATGAAAGCCGCCGATTATGACATGTATACACCGGGCGGAAAAAATACATCCTCTACCAAACAGTAGGAACCATCATTTTTACCGTTCCCATTCTTTTCGGCCTGCTCTCCGCGCTCACCTGGGGCGCAGGCGATTTTAACGGTGGGTTGGCAGCCAAACGCAGCAACCCCTATGGCGTGGTGATTGTGGCGCATACCATCAGCCTGGGATTGTTATTGATTCTCATCGCTATCATCGGGGAACCGATACCACCTGTGAGAGACTGGCTGTGGGGCGGCGCAGCCGGGCTGACCGGCGGCATCGGGCTGCTGCTGCTCTACCGCGCCCTGGCGGAGGGACGGATGAGCGTCGCAGCCCCGGTTTCCGCCCTGCTGGCTGCCGCCATCCCGGTCATCGTGGGCGTCCTCCAGGATGGCAACCCGGGGGCGTTGGTCATACTGGGATTTTTGCTGGCATTGGCGGCCGTCTGGCTGGTCTCCGGCGGCGAAGGGCTGAGCGTCCGTTTCGCGGACTTGCACCAGCCGATGGTTGCCGGGATTGCTTTTGGGTTGTTCTTCATCTGCCTCCAGCGGGCAAGCCAGACATCGTTATGGTGGCCGCTGGTGGCCATCCGGATCGTCTCCATCTCCAGCCTGCTCGGATACGCGATATTAACTCGCCAGGATTGGATGCCGAAGCGCGAGAGCCTGGCGTTCATCCTGTTGAGCAGCGTGCTGGATACGCTCGGCAACGCCAGCTACGCTATGTCCGCGCGGATGGGGCGGCTGGACGTGGCTGCCGTGCTGGGTTCGCTCTATCCGGGCACAACCGTGCTGCTGGCCTGGGTGTTCCTTAAAGAGCGCATCTCGCAAGTGCAAACGATCGGTATCCTGTTGGCGCTCGCTGCTATTGTGATGCTCACCCTCTAACCACCCGCCGCGAAACACGTCTCTTCCCGACCTGTCCAAGGAGAACGTATGAGAAAACTCGCTGACCGCGTTGCGATCGTCACCGGCGCCACATCTGGCATCGGCAAAGCTACCGCCATCCTCTTTGCGCAGGAAGGGGCCAGAGTCGTTATTACAGGACGCAGGCGGGATCGTGGCGAGGGAGTCGTCTCCGAGATCCGGGCTTTGGGAGGCGCCTGCAAGTTCATCCAGGCGGACCACACCGACCCCGAGGCCTGCTCCCGTGTCGTCGAACGGACCCTGGCCGAGTTTGGCCGCATCGATATCCTCTTTAACAACGCTGGCATCGTGACGAAGGGTACCGCCGAAACCGTGACCGAAGAAGACTGGCACAGCACCCTGGCCATCAACGTGACCGCCGTCTGGCGCATGAGCCGGCTTGTCATCCCAATTATGCGCGCACAGGGCGGGGGCGTGATCGTCAACAACGGATCGGACTGGGCCGTGGTCGGCGCGCAGGACGCGCTGCCTTACGCCGCCAGCAAAGGCGCGGTGGCACAGATGACCAAATCCATGGCGCTCGATCACGCGCATGAAAACATCCGCGTAAACGCGGTCTGCCCGGGGGATACCTTGGTCGAGAGGTGGCTGGAGAAGGGCTATTTCGAAGAATCAGACCCGGTGACACGGGAACAGGCCCTGGCTGAGTCGGCTGCATACATCCCATTGAAACGCTTCGCCGATCCCATGGAAATTGCAAAAGCTGCCCTGTTCCTGG
>JAABUE010000094.1 GCA_011389535.1 Anaerolineales bacterium | reverse complement strand
ATCCAGGTGTTTTCCAGCAGGCCGTTCTTTTCCAGGTGATCGAAGAACCTGCCAAACTCCCGGTCAACATACAGGATATATTCATCGTATTCCATGCGATGCTTTGTGTCGGGACTAGTGTCTCCAAAAAGATCCAGCGGTTTGACCGGCGGGATATAGCCGTCCCCCTCAAAATGCCCGCTGAAATCTCGATGGGTGTTGTAAGGCGCGTGAGGCGGCCAGAAGTGAAAATATCCTACGAAAGGTTGCGGCACGGTCAGAAGCAGATTTCCGATACCGTTGATGGCCTGCTCGAGCACAAAGTTAGCGTAATCGTCTTTGGGAATACCGCGCGGGAAAAGCGCCTTCAAGTCCGCATACCTTGACTCGTAATACCGGTCTTGATATTCTTCATACAGCGGTGACAAGAACAGCGAATAGGCATAGCCTTCCTGCTTGTTCTCCATCGCCCTGATCCAGCTCACCAGGGCAATATCCTCGTCATTGCTGAACAGGTTTTGAATTATGGTATCAGTGGAGAGAAACAAGCCCTGGTCTGAACCGGTATCGTCCCCGCTCAGGAAATATTTGCCTTTTGGGATATAGGTATCCAGATCATCCTTGAACTGCCTCAGCAAAATATTCGCCCACAGATTATGCGAGTACGTGACCCGGTAATAATTCTCGAAAGCAGAAAACATATTTTTATCAAGATAGGCTTCGTCCACAGTTCCACCCGGCTGAAACGCGCGGTGCTTCCAGGGCAGCATTCCTGTTAACAGGGAGGCAGTTCCGGGGGTGGTAAAGTTGCCACCCGCGTAGTTATTGTGATAGACCACTGCTCGCTCAGCCAGGCGGGCAATATTGGGCATTGTCTCCCGTTGATAGCCATGCAGTGAAATATGATAAGCAGACCAGGCATCAAAAACAATCACAAGGACATTTTGGGCGCCGCCCTGAGCATTTTCAAGTCCATTGAATGAACCAAGGAAACGAGGAGCGGCAATACTCACCGGCAGCAAACCGGCCAGTTTCAGAAAATCACGTCGTGTGACTTGGTCTATTCTACGCATTCTTCAAAATAATCCTGTACCGTCAAGTAGTTTCGATATTATAGCCCATCAGTCCGAAGGGATTTTTCCATCACAATCGCATTCTCCCCGTCGTTATAATAGGCTTTCCAAATGTCCGAAGTGCCGTATCCTTCCTGTTCGTACAAGTTGATGGCCGACTGATTGGAGGCCCTTACTGACAACTTTACGCGCGGGGTCTTGAGCTGTGCTTCACAGGCGAGCAACAACGCCCGCCCGATGCCTCTCTGACGGTAACCGGGCAGCACAGCGATCGTGGCGATCCACGAAAATCCCTGCGACGGACGAGGGTCGCCGGCTACGAAGCCAACCATTTTATAATCTTCCATCGCTTTCAAGCGGACCACATCCGGGAAGCTTAGCACGGCGATCAAATCAAACAGCGGCCAGGAATCCTTTTCGAAGCAGATACGTTCCAGCTTGCGCAGAGCGTTCAAATCACGGATAGAGGCAGGAGCGATTTCCATAAGCAAAAAATAAGGTCTCTCGCCAGAACGCGAGAGACCTATTGTATTACGATTTACTCTCTACGGCTTACTTCTTACCGCCGTTGGTAAAATTCTCCAGCATGCTGGTGAATTCCAGCGGGAAGATGTATTTGGTAGACGGGCTATCACCGATTGACTTCAATGTATCAAAATACTGCAGGGTCATGGTCTTCTGGTCGATCTGCTGGGCAGCCCCAAAGATGTGCTCAAGCGCTTTGGCATAGCCTTCCGCTTTGAATTCCTGCGCCTGCTTCTGGCCTTCGGCTTCCAGAATGGCGGACTGCTTGGAACCTTCTGCGCGTAAAATGGCGGACTGTTTTTCACCTTCAGCGACCGTGATGGCAGCCTCACGCGTACCAGACGCTTCGGTGACGACAGCGCGGCGGATACGTTCGGCAGTCATCTGGCGGTTCATTGATTCCTGGATCTCGCGCGGCGGGATGATTTCACGGATCTCCACGTTGGTCACCTTGACGCCCCACCGCTCCGTTACTTCGTCCAGGCGGGTGCGCAGCATCGAGTTGATATGTTCGCGCTCAGAAAGTGCATCGTCCAGGGAGATTCCACCGATCACAGCACGCAGGGTGGTAGTCGCCATCCCTTGCGCCGCGGCTTCGAAGTTCCCAACCTGCAGCACGGATTCCACCGGGTCCAGCACCTTGTAATACCAGATGAAGTCCACCGAGATACTGGCGTTGTCTTTGGTAATTGCGGTCTGGTGCGGGATTTCGCGCACCTGCTCGCGCAGGTCCACTTTGACGGCGCGGTCTACAACCGGGATCAGGAAGATCAAGCCGGGGCCTTTTGGGCCGATACAGCGGCCCAGGCGAAACACAACCAGGCGCTGGTATTCAGGCACGATCCGGATGGCATTGCCTGCGATCACAAAGGCTATCAGCAACACAGCGCCCACAAGGCACAGCCAAACGTTGGATAATATATCCATAATCAATCTCCTTTTAGAATGAATAGGTTGATGCGACTATCCCGCACCCCCGCTATCGCGGGTTGCGGTACTACTTCAAGTCGGTGGATTTCTCTACGACCAGGACAAATCCTTCCCGGTCAACCACTTTGACAAAGCTGCCGTTGGGAATGCTTTTTTCACTGCGGGCGCTCCACAGTTCCCCTGCAACTTGTACAGAACCATCAGCATGAATACGTGTTTTTGCTTCGCCGGTTTGACCGACCAGCGCAGAAAGGTCGTGAGAGGGAAGCGTACGGGAAGCCTGCAATGTCTTTTGAATAGCGATCCAGAGGAAACCAGCGAATAGAACAGATGAGATGAGCGCCAACAGTGGGTTGACAGCTGGCTGTAATCCATTAGTTGAAAAAAGAAATACCGAACTCACCACCAAACCCAGGATCGAGAGAGCCAGAAACAATTCCCGTTTGGGTTTCTGGAGAGCATAGACAAACGGGATAATGCTCAATACCAGAATGATGAGCGCCCATAAATTAATGGACCGGTTATAAACCGCATAACCAGCCAGTAAAAGACAGAAGAATGCCCCTATTTCGAGTATTCCTGTCCCCGGCGTGACAATCGCCATCAATCCTAGTAAAACACCTGCCATCAAAAACAGATATGCAACGTTGGGATCAAGCAGGAAGTCCATGGTTCCTCCAAATTCATTATACAACAAGAACGGCCTTTCTTAATTTATCTACGCTGCTTACTGGTATTAAGTTGTGCAAAGGCTCAGCCCCCGCACTATTGTATCAGCGGATTACACAGTTGAATGGGATATCTTTTCGCGCACTGTATAAGTTCTATGTATAATACACGGGTTGTGAAAAATCATCCAATACCGCAACAAGATATTTCGGTACATGAAGGAGTTTGCGTGAACTTTCAAAAGATCTGCGTGCTGGGCCTGGGTTACATCGGTTTGCCAACAGCCAGCACCTTTGCCACACACGGTATCCGGGTCTTCGGGGTGGATGTAAACCGGCGCGTACTTGATACGCTCAAGAACGGCGGCATCCATATCCACGAGCCGGGGCTGCGTACCATCGTCGAAGCTGCGATCAAATCCGGGAAATTGACCGTCGCCGAACAACCCGAAGAAGCGGATGCTTTCCTCATTGCCGTTCCCACCCCATTTTATCCGGACAGAACCGGCGAATACAACGATGAGGTCTATAAACTGGCTGACATGCGCGCGGTGACCTCTGCTGCCGAAGCCATCGTTCCGTATTTGCGCGAAGGCAACCTGGTAGTGCTGGAATCGACATCCCCTCCGCGCACCACAGTCGACCTGGTTAAACCGATCCTCGAACGTTCGGGGCTCAAAGCTGGTACCGATTTTCATCTGGCTTACTCGCCCGAACGGGTGCTGCCTGGCCAAATCCTGCGCGAGTTGATCGATAACGCGCGCGTCATCGGCGGCGTGACACCAGAGTCTGCGCAGGCAGGCGCAGAGTTGTACGCGATCTTCGTCAAAGGCAAGATCATTCAAACCGACGCCACCACAGCCGAGATGGTCAAGCTGATGGAAAATACCACTCGCGACGTCAACATCGCCATCGCCAATGAATTCGCCCGTCTCGCCGAGCGCTTCGGCGTGGACGTGTGGGAGGCCATCAGCCTGGCCAACCTGCACCCGCGCATCAACATCCTCTCGCCGGGACCGGGCGTCGGTGGCCACTGCATCAGCGTGGACCCCTGGTTCTTCGTCGAGACCGCACCAGATCTGACGCCGCTGATCTACACAGCCCGCAAGGTCAACGATGAGCAGCCTCATTATGTTATGTCGCTGGTCCAGAAAGCGCTTGGCTCTTTGAAGGGCAAGCGTATCGCTGCCCTTGGCCTGGCCTACAAGCCGGATGTGGATGACCTGCGCGAGAGTCCCGCTGCTGAAGTTGCTCACCTGCTCCTTGATGTGGGAGCAGATGTCCGTGCATTCGAGCCGTTTAAAATGGACGGATTGCCGGGCATTCCCATGTGCCGAACGTTCGAAGAAACCGTCAAAGATGCGGATGCCATCCTGGTGCTTGTCCGTCATTCGCAATTCCGCGAAATGGACCCATCCGATGTCGCCGCGCTGACATCCACACGGGTGGTAGTAGACACGGTCAATGCCCTGGATGCCTCTGCCTGGAAAGATGCGGGCTTCGAGGTGTTTCGGTTGGGTGTCGGAAAATTTTCGATTTTAGATTGACGATTTACGATTAGCGAAAGGTATGAAAAATTGAAAATCGAAAATCGAAAATTGAGAGTTCTTTCTGTCTTTGGCACGCGGCCTGAAGCCGTTAAAATGGCTCCGGTGGTTCAGCGGCTGGCGCAAACCTCGAACATCGACGCGTGCGTGTGCGTCACAGCCCAACACCGCCAGATGCTCGACCAGGTGCTGAACCTGTTCGACATCCAGCCGGATTACGACCTGGACCTGATGCGCGACGACCAGTCGCTGGCGGAGTTGAGCGCGGCCATCTTTACCCATCTCGACCCGGTCTTCTCCGATTTTGCGCCCGACTGGGTGCTGGTGCAGGGCGATACTACCACGGTCACGATTACTTCCCTGCTGGCCTATTACCGCCGTATCAAAGTTGGACACGTAGAAGCCGGGTTGCGCACCCATGATAAGTGGCAGCCCTTCCCCGAAGAGATCAACCGCCGTGTTGCAGGCGTGGTGGCAGATTTGCATTTCGCGCCCACGGGACAGGCGCGAGAGAACCTGCTGCGCGAAGGGATCCCCGATCAAGCCATCGCCGTAACCGGTAACCCGGTGATCGATGCCTTGCAGTTTGTGGCGCAACAACCAGCGCCCCAAGAAATTGAGGGGTTACTTGAAAAGCTGGGGATTGCTTCGCCTTCGGCCCGTAACGACAAATACCTGATTCTGGTTACGGCACACCGGCGGGAAAATTTCGGACAGCCGCTGGAAAATATCTGCCAGGCATTGAAGGAATTGGCCACGCGCGGCGATATTGAAATCGTCTACCCGGTGCATCTCAATCCCCATGTGCAGGAGCCTGTCAACCGGATTCTTGGAGATGTGCCGCACATAACCCTTTTGCCCCCGCTTGATTACCTGCCGTTAGTCCATTTGCAGAAACGGGCCAGGATCATCCTGACCGACTCGGGCGGAATCCAGGAGGAAGCGCCCGCCTTCGGTGTGCCGGTGCTGGTGCTGCGCGAGGTGACCGAACGTCCGGAGGGAGTCACAGCTGGCACGTTAAAACTGGTTGGAACGGAAACAGGTCATATCGTCCGTGAAGCCAACCATCTACTGGACGACCCGTCGGCACATGCAGGAATGGCAAGAGCGGCCAATCCGTTTGGCGATGGTCATGCCGCAGAACGGATCGTCGCAGCACTTCAGGGCTTTAAAGGCCGTTAATCAACTGCAATGTCTTGTAGTTTGAGTTTGAGTATAATGAAAGTATGGTAAAAGCAGGCCGCTGGCTCGCTATTTTTGCAACGTTTTGTCTTCTGATAACTTCCTGGGTGTCTGTACGGGCACAAAGTTCGGATGCAGAGTATTTCGCACAGACCGGCCATTTTGTAAGGGGGGATTTTTTACTTTACTATCGCAGTTTCTCAAACCCGACACTTCTATTCGGTTATCCGCTGACGGAACAATTCACCAGCAAAGATGGCAAGACCGTCCAATATTTCCAGCGCGCCCGCTTCGAGGCTGCCAGCGATCCTGTCCAAAGCGTGGTGCTCACGCCGCTAGGCCGCGAAATGTATTCACCGGGTGGCCAGTTAGTGATCAACAATCCGTTCGCCTGCCGGGCATTTACGGAGACAGGCTACTCTGTTTGCTTCGCTTTCCTGGAGTTCTTCGAACAAAATGGCGGGCTGGCACGCTTTGGGTATCCTATCTCGCCTTTTGAATTCCGCAACAACCAGATTGTGCAATACTTCGAGAACGCGCGCTTCGAGTGGCGCCCGGGGCTGGCCGAAGAACAACGGATCGGGTTGACCGACCTGGGACGCATGTACTTCGACCAGATCGGGGAAGACCCGGCATTCCTGAAACCCTCGCAGCAAGATGCCAGGCCAAACCTGGTACTGAGCCTGCGAGTGCGCGCCTTCCCGGAAAAAGCTGTCACCACCTCAAGTGACCAGCAAACTATCTACGTGCTGGTCCAGGACCAGAATCTGCAGCCCGTCCCGGGAGCAAGAGGCCTCGCCACGATTCGGCTGGCCAGCGGGGAAACTTTGCAGCAGTCCTTCGATGTCAACAGCCGGGGCGTTGGCACATTTACATTTGCTTTTACGAACCAGCCCAAAGGAAAACTGGTCGATGTGGATATCAACGTGACGTATAACAATTTGGGGGGCAGGACGACAACTTCGTTCAGGATTTGGTATTAGGAATAACCCTCACCCTGCCCTTTCCCTTTCAGAGGGAAGGCTTTAAAACAACTCAGCTAAATTAAACACAGGCCCATCCTTACAGGCCAGCTTCCAGCCGCGGCGGGTGGTGACGGCGCATACGCCGCAGTCGGCTATCCCACCGCAGGGCATGGGCGTGACGACAAGCGCCTGCGCCTCAAACCTGACCCCGGCCTGGCGTCTCACACCGACGTGCTCGCCGAGCCCCAGCATTTCCCGCAACTGCGGCAGGGATTCGCGATAGAGATCGAGAGCCATATAATCTGCCCATTGAGCCACATTTCTCAAGGCAGAGACGGGCTGCACTTCGACTTCGGGCGGTAAATCGGGCAAATCCAAGTCAGTCACCAGCGCAACCGAAGCACCCTGTCCCAGGGCAACAGCAAGCAAGGGTTTCAGCCGGGCGGCTGTTTCGCCCAGCGCAACCAGGGCTATGGAGCGGGCGGGTGCAGGCATGGAAAAGCCGCGTCCGAGCGGGCCGCGCACGGCCAGAGAAGTACCGGGCCGCCAGAGCGGTGGTAGAGGCGGGGCAACCAGAAATCCCCCGGCGATCGAACCCGCGCTAAAAACGGGAGCAGGCAAGGGGGCGTCAGAGACGGGTTCGTGCGCCAGCAGGTATTGGCCCGGCGAGGGGATCAAATTCTGTGAGCACAGCAATCGTCCACCCGTCAGTCCGTTCTGCAGAGTAAGTTCGATCAGTTCACCGGTCCCTTGCTTCATGGCCGGATATTAACACGCTTCATATAAGCGGGCAAGCATCTCCATTGTATAATACGGCGTTATAGAATCTTTTCAATAAGATCGGGTGCGGGATAACCCCACCTTCCCCTATTCTTGAGAAGTTACGCGTTATACTTTGAATGAAGAAACCGAGGAGAAAACGATGAGAAACGTTGGCAACATGGGAATCAACAGAAATGCGAGCCGTATTTTCCTGGTGATCGTATTGGCGGTAGTGGTCATCGCGATCGTATCGAGCACGATCATCTTTGTCCCGCCGAATGAAACCGGTGTAGTCGTTTCCAGGATTACAAGCGGAGGCTACCGCCCGGAGCCGCTGCAATCTGGCTTACACTTTGTGGTGCCTTTCTTAGAAAATGTGGAAAAATACTCGAAAGCGAAGCAAACATACACGATGTCGGCTTCTGGTGTAGAGGGGCAACGAAGCGGCGACGATTCCATCCGCGCCCGCACCAATGATGGCCAGGAAGTCTTTGTGGATGCATCTGTAATTTATGCCATCAATCCTGCCGAAGTAGTGAACCTGCATATCACCTGGCAAGACCGTTATGCTGAGGAGCTTGTGCGGCCGCTGGTGCGCGGCGTGATCCGTGATGCGGCATCTCAGTATGGCATAGAAGAGATCGTCAGCTCCAAACGCAGCGAAATGGAGGCTGTCATCACCGAACAACTGACCATCAAAATGGCCGAGAACGACCTGATCATGGAAGATTTTGTATTGCGAGATATCCATTTCAGTGAGGAGTATGCCAATGCGGTGGAACAAAAACAGATCGCCGAACAGCAGGCCTTGCAGGCAGAGTATGTAGTGGAATCAAAGAGACAGGAAGCCGAACAGGCCCGCCAGATAGCGCAAGGTCGGGCTGACGCTATTGTGATCGAGGCCAAAGGTGATGCCGAGGCGCGTCTGATCAATGCAGAGGCGGAGGCAAGAGCCAATGAACTGATTGCTGCTTCGCTACGAGATAACCCGGAGCTGCTGACATACCAGTACATCACCCGGCTTTCCCCGAGCATCAATACCATCCTGGTGCCCAGCGACAACCCGTATATCCTGCCAATTCCGGGCATCACCAACACGCCGGTCCCAACCCCTGCTGTCATAACGCCTTAAGAATCATCTCAAGAGGCGTTGTAGTTGCGGTTCTTACCGCTGGCATAACGACTAAAGTCGTCACTACGGCACTTTTGGCTCAGCTTTAGAGAAGAATATGTCTGAAAAGCATCCTACCGGTAAACAGATCCGCCTGACCAGCTTATCCAGCTGCGCAGGTTGAGCGTCCAAGCTGAACGCGGAAACGCTGGCGCAGGTCCTGCGCCCCCTGCAAACCATTTTCAACCCGGCTGACTATCCCGACCTGCTGGTTGGGCTTGCCGGCCCGGATGATGCTGCCGTCTGGCAGCTGGACGAAAAGCGCGCGCTGGTCGTCACCACCGACTTCTTCACCCCGGTGGTGGACGATCCATATGACTATGGCTCGATCGCGGCCGCCAACAGCCTTTCGGACATCTACGCCATGGGCGGTACGCCCTTCCTGGCGCTCAACATCGCCGCCCTGCCGCCTGACCTGCCTACTGAAATCTCCAGCGAGATCCTGCGCGGCGGCGCGGAGAAAACAAAGGAAGCAGGCGTGGTCATTGCCGGCGGGCACACCGTCCAGGACAAGGAGCCAAAGTACGGGCTGGTCGCGCTGGGCTTTGTCGAAAAAGACAGGATGCTCACCAAGTCCGGTCTGCGGCCCGGTGACGCGCTGGTGCTCACCAAACCGCTCGGCTTCGGGTGTACGACCACGGCCCTCAAACAGGATAAAGCAGATGAAGCCGACGTTCGCGAGGTAGTAGACTGGATGAAACGTCTCAACCGGACTGCGGGCCAGCTGGCCGCTGAGTCCGGCCTTTCCGCCGGGACGGATGTGACCGGCTTCAGCCTGCTCGGGCATGGGCTTGAGATGGCTCGGGCTTCCGAGGTCGC
>JAABUE010000093.1 GCA_011389535.1 Anaerolineales bacterium | reverse complement strand
GGTCGAGGCCGAGTCGGTGGCAGCTTTCAACAACCGTTTCGGCAATTAGCCCTACATATTCGGTCACATCCGGCTGGGGCAGTTCATCTTCATGATAGGCCACGCCCCAGCCGCCGCCGGGCGAGAAGTGCCACTCGCCCGAGAAGTAAATCTGTTTTGCCAGGTCGAGCGCCAGTTCGATAGCCGGTTTGAGCGGGGCGGGGTCGCAAAACTGGGAGCCTTGATGGAAGTGCAGTCCTTTGAGAGGCAGGCTCTTATCCCTGCAGAACAAAACCGCTTCCATTAACTCCTCCCCATCCATGCCAAACTTGCTGTTGTGTTGCCCGGTCTGCGTATAGGCATGAGTATGGACGGCCAGCCCCGGTTGCAGGCGCAGCCACAAGTTAGGGAATTGGGAATTGGAATTGGGGAATTGGTTCACAAGACGGTGCAGTTCGTTCAAGTTGTCTGCTACGATGGTCCCTGCATTCAGGAGGGCAGTTTTCAGATCATCGTTTGATTTATTGACACCGTGCACCAGAATGTTTTCGCGTAAAACGCCACCCGCGGTTGCAATGGCGATTTCACCCTGGCCGGTACAATCCAGCCAGAGATTGTGTGCTCGAGTCCATTGGGCGAGGGCAGTGCTCAGGTAGGCCTTCCCGGCATAGGTAACGGAAGCAGATCCGGGGTAGTGGGAAGCGAGGGCGGTTTTGTAGGTTTCGACAGCGTTGTCCATTGTCGCCCGGTCGTACAGGTAGAGCGGCGTCCCGTATTCATCTGCCAGAGACGTTAAACCCTGACCGGCGATGGTCAGGGTGTCTTGTTCGATTTTGGTCGTATCGGGAAAAAGAGGCAGGCGGTTCATTCCTCGTCGAAGTACAAGTCCCACCATATCTGCCAGTTGGGCTTTGGGGTTGGGAGAGGGGTGGGTGTCTGGATTTCGAGCGGTGTTTCGCTTCCATCCCCCAGCACGACCACCGGGCGATCGCCTTCCTGGATCATGCCCGCATTGCTGCGCGCTTCTTCTTCCACCAACTGGCCTGAAGTTGCGTTCGCGATCTGGGTCTCATACGCAATTTTTGTCAACCCGGCATGGGTTGCTTCCAAACGCGTGATTCCGACCTGGTGGTTGAGACGGTCGAGTTCTTCCAGCCGGGCATTGAAATCGACGATCAGCACCACCAGAAAAAGAACTCCTGCAACAAGCGCTATCCGTCGCCAATCGATATGTAGGCGGTCCATGAGCTTATCTTACCCTCTGTTGCAAAGGTTGGCAAGAAGGAAAGCCTCTGGTACAATTCGCCGCCGAGCGTTGTACCCTTCGCTCGAAACGTGCCGCAATTTGCGGTGAGAATGTATCTTTTCAGAAACGAGGTCACCTCCTCTTGAGAAGATGCGTAAATCTATAGCCAGAAAGGGCTTGAAAAAAATGAAAGTAATGCTGATCAAGGACGTTTACAAACTTGGCCGGGCGGGCGACGTGAAAAGGGTTGCCGATGGCTATGGCCGTAACTATCTCCTTCCACAGGGATTGGCTGTGCTGGCTACTCCCGGCGCATTGAAGCAGGTAGAACGCATCCGTTCACAGGCTGAGATCCGCCGGACGGAGCAAAACCAGGAACTCAAGGGCCTGGCAGATCAAATCGAGGGTGTCGTGTTGACATTCGCTGCCAAGGCTGGAGAAACGGGTAAGCTGTACGGCTCGATCACCACGCAAAGCGTTGCTGAGGCTTTGCAGGAGAAGATTCGCTTCGAAATCAAGCGCCACCAGATTGATATGCAGCCCATCCGTAACCTGGGTGAGTTCACCGCCAATGTCCGCCTGACCATGGACCTGACGCCCGAGATCAAGATCATCGTCCACCGTGAGGGCGAGGCTATAGAAAGCCCCGCAAAGGCAGTTGCAGAGCAAACCCAGGTTGCTGAAGCGCCGGTAGAAGAAACAACAGTCGAAGAAGCGCCTCCCAGCGAGAGTGAAGAAACCGCTCCGGAAGCCGCACCCGAAGTCGAAGAAAACTAATCATCTGATCCACCTAAAACACATCACCGGTTCATTCCCGAAACGTAGGGGAGCCGGTGATGTTGCGTTACAAGGTAGTGCGAAAATAGCAGTACAATAATCCTAGCATGATAGACACAATCGGCCATCAGCTCAAAAAAGAACGCGAACACCGCAACTTGACCCTTGAGCAGGCTGCGGAGGCTACACGTATTCGTCAGGCTTATTTACGGGCTTTGGAAGCTGACGATTTTTCTGCCATCCCCTCGCCGGTGCAGGCGCGTGGTTTTTTGCGGAACTATGCCCAGTATCTAAACCTCGACCTTGACCAGATCGTTGAGGGTTTGCGCGCTACCCATCCCGAACAAAAGCTGGGAACGGAACCCGAAGTATTTTTTGAAGGGGAAGAGGCGGTTACCACGCCAGCGCAGGAAGAAGTTCCACCCAAAGGTGAAACAGAAGAGACACCTGCAGAAACTTCCGCCGAACCATTCTGGCAGACCTGGCTGCGACGGGCAAAAAGCGAGGGTGGAGAACTTGATGAGGAGGAAAAACCCGCCAGTGAGAACCAGCCTTCGACGCCCTCTCCGGCAAAGGTAAGCCGATCTGAATCTGGTCGGACCTATGCCCCTGGGGAACAGGCAGCAAAACGCGCGGAGCCAACTGTTGTTTCAGCGCCAGGTTCGGAAACGGAAGCAGGCCAGACTGTCGAGAGCGAAGCGGTTAAGGTTGAACCTGAGGCTGATAAGAAACCGATGCCATGGACCCTGCTGCTCGACCGGATCAGGTCCCGCCTCCCGCGTAAGCAGACAAAAACTGCTCCTGCAGAGGAGATCCTGGAGAAACCAGAGCCGGAACCAGAACCCGGATCTGAGCCGCCTACGGAACCGGCGGTCTCCTCACAGGAGATCATCAATGAGATCGGGATGCAATTGCGCCGGCGGCGCGAGATGCTCAGCCTGACGCTCGATGAAATCGAACGGCATACGCGCCTGCGCACGGAAATAATGGACGCGCTGGAAAAAGGCAACTTCGATGACCTGCCGTCACCCGTCCAGACGCGCGGCATGCTTGCAAATTACGCCGGCTTTTTGGACCTGGAAGTAGATGCCCTGCTGCTGCGTTTTGCAGATGCGTTGCAGGCGCGTCACCGGGAGCGCTATCCGGTAAAACCGGCCCGGCGGCGTGGAAAATCGAACATTCCGGAAAATGTACCCACCTTCCGGTCTTTTATTGCCGGGGATGTTGTCTTCGGAGTTGGGATGGTTTTGTTGCTGGTTGGTTTTGCAGTCTGGGGCATCTCAAGGGTGATCGCCTTACAATCCGAGCAAAATACAGAAGTGCAGGCTGAAGCTACCGGCCCGTCCATTTCGGATGCGTTGATCGGCACGCCGGTGGAAACGGTCGAATCGGAAGTCACGCTGATCCCTGCGGAAGATACGCCTATTCCAAGTCTGGCCGAAGGGGAAGCGACCGCTGAAATCCCAACTCTGGCTACTAACTCGAATGTACAGGTCAATATTGTGGCATTGGAACGTTCGTTCTTACAAGTGTTCGTTGATGGCGAGCTTGCTTTCGAAGGTCGCACGATCCCCGGCAATGCCTATCCGTTCGAAGCCGACCAGAGTATCGAGATAATGGCCGGTAATGGATCCGCATTGCGGGTCATCTATAACCAGCGGGATATGGGTCTGCTCGGCGGCTTCGGACAAATTGCCAGTTTCATCTATACAGTAGATGAAGTCTTAGTACCGACGCCCGTAATGTCTCCGACTGTGACCAATACACCCTTCATTTCACCGACGCCGTCGATCACGCCCTCACCAACGATTACACCCTCGCCAACGCTTACCCCCGCTGATTTACCTGTGGATGTCTAGCCTGGCAGACCACATTCGAAAATACATAATGTTTAATGGTTCAAAAATGAAAAAATCAAACACCTTTCATCTCGTTTCCCTTGGATGCGCGAAGAACACAGTCGATTCCGATTCTATGGCGCAGTTACTGATGCGCGATGGCTACCGGGGTACAGACGATCCCCATAAGGCGAATGTCTTGATCGTCAATACGTGCGGTTTTATCGGCCCGGCCAAGGACGAATCCTTTGCAGTGCTGCGTGAGTTGGCGGAGATCAAACAAAAGGGCCAAATCTTGATCGCCGCGGGCTGCCTGACCCAGCGCTACGGTGCGGAAGTGGCGCAGAAAGTCCCCGGTATCGATGGCGTGCTCGGCACGCGCCGCTGGATGGACATCGTCCAGGTGGTGAGCGAGCTGCGCAAAGGGCCTCACCCGGAACCGCTTTATCACCTGCCTGGTTATGCCACCGTTGGCACCGATGAACAGAATGCCATGCGCGCATCTGTTGCCGGAAGCAGCGCCTATCTCAAGGTAGCAGATGGCTGCCGCCGCCCGTGCGCGTTCTGCGCCATCCCGCTGATCAAGGGTACAGCGGTCAGCCGCCCGGTGGAAACCATCCTCGACGAGGCCCGCCGCCTGCGGGATGCCGGCGTGCGCGAGCTCATTCTCATCGCCCAAGACACAACCGACTACGGTCACGACCTGGGGATAAAAGATGGTCTCGCCGTCATGCTCGAGCAGCTAACGGATGCCGTCCCGGACATGGACTGGATCCGCATTATGTACGCCTACCCCGGCTACGTCACCGACCGGCTGATCGACGTGATGGCGGAGCGCGAGCAGATCCTGCCTTACCTTGATATGCCGCTCCAGCACGCCCATCCCAAGACGCTCTACCGGATGAGGCGCCCCTCTAACATCGAGTGGGTGCACAAGACACTGGGCAAGATGCGCTCCAAAATCCCAAATTTATCGATCCGGACCACCTTCATCGTTGGTTACCCCGGCGAGACAGACGAAGAATACCAGGCATTGGTGGACTTTGTGAACGAGATCCGTTTTGATCGGGTGGGGACCTTCCAATTCTCGTTCGAGGAGGGGACGACCTCCGCGCCTCTCGGCGACCCCGTGCCTGCTTCCGTTAAACAGGAACGTTTCGAGCAGCTGATGGAACTCCAGCAAGGCATATCGATGCAGGTCAACCAGTCGTATGTTGGCAAGACTCTGGATGTGTTGGTGGAGGGTTTCGATAACGGGATCTCTATCGGCAGGAGTTACCGGGACGCACCCGAGATCGATGGACTCGTTTTTGTCGAGGGCAGGCTTGAGATCGGCCAGATCGTCCCGGTCCGCATTACCGGGGCAATGGCCTACGATCTGACCGGAGTCCCGGCGCAGGTGTCCATCCAAATCCGGTTTTAATTCTTATCATCTGGAGGGATATCCATGATCGAACTTTCCAACCCTATGGTCCAAACAGCCGTACGCGCCGTGCGCCAGGCCGCAGCCTTAATGCGTCTGATCCAGCGTGAAACGGTCGGATCGTCCTTAACAAAAGTTGATAAATCACCCGTCACAGTTGCGGATTTCGCCTCCCAGGCCATTATTGGCCGCGTTTTATCCCAGGCCTTCCCGGATATACCGCTGGTTGCGGAAGAAATTTCCAGCGCGTTGCGCGATCCGGCCGGCGAAAATACACTTGCGCAGGTGACGCAATATGCCTGCAAAGTCATTCCGGAAGCCACACACGAGTCTGTCTGCGACTGGATCGATTTAGGCGGCGCGGAAGCGGGCAAACGGTTCTGGGTGCTCGACCCGATCGATGGAACGAAGGGTTTCCTACGCGGCGACCAGTATGTTGTCGCGCTGGCGCTGGTGGAAGTCGGCCTGCCCCAGATCGGCGTCCTGGGATGCCCCAATCTGCGGGATGCATCCACCCCGGATATGGAAGGAAGCGGCTCGGTCGTGCTGGCCGTCCGCGGGCAGGGCGCGTGGAGCACGAGCATGGCGGAAGGCGACGACCAGTGGAAGCAACTCAAAGTTTCTTCGCGAAGCGATCCCTCGCAGGCAAGATTGCTGCGCTCGTTTGAAGCGGGCCATACCAATGTAAGCCAAATTGACGGATTAGCCGACTGGCTGGGCGTTCAGGTCGATCCCGTCCGGATGGACAGCCAGGCCAAATATGCTGTGCTGGCGGCAGGCGGCGGCGAGGTTATGATCCGACTGCTTTCGCCTGACCGCCTGGATTATCGCGAAAAGATCTGGGACCAGGCCGCGGGCGCGATCATCCTGGAAGAAGCGGGCGGCAGGGTCAGCGACCTGTCCGGTGAGCCTCTCGATTTTTCGCAGGGGCGCACGCTTAAGAACAACCGCGGCGTGCTGGCCACCAACGGCCTGCTCCATGAAAAAGTTTTACAGGGGTTGATGGCCGTCAGTGCGTGAATTTTTTGACCGTGAAAGCGAAGGGCGCACCATTTGGTGCGCCCGTTTTTTATGAGGCTCTTGCAAAAGCTGTTGCTGCCAGGATCAGAATGGACAGGCCAATGTTCAGCCGCAACAACAGGGTTTCCTGTTTTTGCAGGCGTTTGACTTCTGCTTCGTCAACCTGTCCTTTTTCGATCCGCACCAAACCACGACGAATGGCCGGCAGCACTTCCCAGGTCTGGATCGCGCTGACGACGATCATGATGACCACTAGGGAGTGCTTGGTCAGGATCGCCAGCGACCACTGCCCGGTGGTGGACAGAAAGCCATCGTAGTGCGGGTTGACGCTGAGCTGGAACAGGCCCGTCACGATCAGGATCGCGAGGCAGAACCAGGCCAGTGGTTCCAGGCGTTTTTGGATACCAGAGATAACAGCCAACTGGTCGGCAGGTTTCAACACCCGCCGGGCAGCCGGCAGGACCAGGATAGCGATCGCGGCCAACCCGCCCAGCCAGGCAACGGTTGCCAGCATGTGCAGCCAAAAGACGAACGCCACAGCCCAGGTTGGTGGGGTTTCGAGCATGGCTTATTCAGACGTCGGTGTTTCGGTCGGTGTTGCAGCAGGCGGTTCTGTCGTCGCTGCCGGGACTTCTGTCGTTGCCACTGGGGTTTCAGCCGTTAGTGCCGGATCTATTGTGGGGGTTATGGCTAATGTGGGCTCGGCTGTTCCGGTTGGCGGATAGCAGCCAAGGTAAGCCTCGTTGGACCGCCCGGCAGCTTCGGCATCCAGCTGGCCGATCGTTTGGGCGACCAGGTACTGTTCATAAGCTCCGCAGAAATTTTCTTCTGTGAGCAGTTGGTCAGCATACCGTATCGAAGCAATCCGGTAGCGCTCGTTGGCGGTCATGGTGCCATCCCAGATGCCGGAGCCGCTCAACTGGTAAAAATACTCGGAAGCAAGTTTCCAGTCCAATTCCCAGAAGCTGGCCGCGATGATGTAAAAGCGCGCATTCTCGCGCAGGTAGTGAGCGAGATTATCCATGGGGCCGAAGCGCTCAGCCAGGGACAGTGCATAGATACCGCCTTCCAGGTTGCCGGCCTTGATCAGGTCCACGCCCATGTTGCGCAGCGAGAAGTAATACATGCCGTCCACTTCGACAGTATGGAAGGAAGAATCCTTGGCGCGCAGAGTATCCAGCACGATCAACGCATTCTGCCATTGTCCGGCAGCGACCAGTTGTTTCGCCTGGGCCAGCAAGGCTTCGTAGTTGGAATCATCCACGATCAATTCCGGGGTGGGGGAGATGACCGGCGTGGCGGTGGGCATATTTGACATGACCATCACTTCGGTCAGTTTTTCCAATGCGCCTGGGTAAGATGGGTTGATCTCGAGAATATACTCCAGGCGGGTCTGGGCGGCGTTGTAATTCCCAAATTGGATGTCAACCAGGGCGCGGGAGAACTGGTCGTTCAACTGCTGGCTGGTCAGATCTCTTTGCGCTTGCTGGCGGATGCCGATACCGCTCTGGTACCCGCCAAAGATCCCCAGGCCGATGATGACCAGGAAGATCAGGATGTTCAAGAAAAAACGACCAATCCGCCCCCCCAGCTTCTTTTTTGGGGGTGCTTTGACTTCTTGGGTAGTTTCCGGTCCCTGAACGGGTTCCGGCTTTTGTGCTTTAACAGGTTGTGTCGCCTTGTTAGGCTGAGTGTTGTCGACGGTTTCAGACATGGAGCAGATTATACCCTTCACGGCCACGAATTGTGCCTTTTTTCTAGAGCGTACAGGCATCCCGTGTGGCCGCGGCTATTATATACCACAGGATTACAGGTTGAATAGCAGGCGGGCTTCCTTCCAGATGATTGGTAGTACGATCAGGCCACCGACAGTGATCCCGATCATGGCGGTCACGATGGCCCCGCCGGGCAGCATCAAGGCCAGGGCGTAAGCTACTGCAGCCCCGATCAGGCTGGCGGCCAGCCCCTTTAGCAAAGAACCGCGCACCACTGTCCGTTCGGGGAGTCGCTTGTTGAGCCATACGAACAAGACCGCGGCTTCGACGGTGGCGGCTATCTCAGCAAAGGCGATTGCAGGCGCGCCAATCTCCGGGAAAAAGAGCAGGGCTGAGACGCCGATCACCAGGTAAATGACCAGCCGGATGAGAACACTCCATACGGGCGGCCAAGGTTCTTGCCGGGCGTAGAATGCCCGAACCAACGTTTCCTGTACGGCATACCCGGCCATGGTGAGCAGGTAGACGCGCGCGGTCCAGGTCAGGAGCATGGAACTGGCCTCGTCGAAGCCGAAGACACCGCGAACCAGCGGGTGCAACCCCGCAGCCATGACGGCCGCAACCGGCAAGGTTAACGAGATCAGCACCCGGATCGCTTTTTCGACCGTTTGGCGGAAGCCGTCCCAATCCCGCCGCGCGGCGAGTTCCGAAAGCGTGGGCAGGATCGCGATAGCGATGGCGGTCCCGATCAACGTCTCGGGGACCTGCATGATCATCCATCCGTACGTCAGCGAGGTGACTGCTCCCACCTGTCCAGTGCGTGAAGCCAGGTTGTCGCGCGCGATGACGATCAGCTGGATTCCGCCCATGGTCAGCAAGCGCGGACCCATCAGCCTGAGCGCAACGAGCAACCCGGTATCGCGCAGATCGAGCGAGGGCGTCCAGCGGAATTTGTACTTGATCATCGCCGGAACTTGGATGGCTAAATGCATAAATGCGCCCAGGATAACACCGTACACCAGCCCGTGAATGCCGTAGCGCGGCGTGAAGTACAGCGCGCCGATGATCTGCCCGATGTTGTAGAAGATTGGCGCCATAGCGGGCAGAAGGAAGTGCTGGTTGGCCTGCAGGCTGGCCATCACCAGGCCGCTGATCGAAAAGATAATGGTAGCGATCAAGTTCAAGCGCATCAACTCGGCCATCAGTTGGCGCTGTTCCAGGCCAAAGCCGGGGGCGATGCCTAGTTCCGCGTCAATGATAGGCTGGGCAAAAATAGCAACGATGACTGAAGCGATTGCGGTGACAATAAAAGCCAGGTTGGCAACGCGTGAGAACAGGTCCCAGGCGGCCTCTCGGCCTTTCTGGGTCAGGTATTCGCTCATCAGCGGGATGAAGGCCATCGCCAGTGCACCCCCGGAAATGAGCGCGAAGAGCACGTCTGGTAGGTTGTTGGCCGCGTTGAAGGTATCCAGCAGGTCGATCGAGTCGCGGTACTGGCGCGAGATGATGCCGGTGCGTACGAACGCCAGCACCTTGTCGAGCCCGAAGAAAAACGCGATCAGCAGGGAAGTGCGGCCGAGGAAGGAGATTTTTTTCATGATTCATATGTCATTGCGAGGGGCGCTCTTTGCCCCGTGGCAATCTCCTCACCTTCAGGAGATTGCTTCGTCGGCCTGCGGCCTCCTCGCAATGACATGAATTAGTGATGATGCTCCGCCGGCGATCCGAAGTTCTCAGCGCCAGGTAATTTACCAGCCAGGTTGGCGGGCTTGTGGATCAGCACTGGCAGGCATTGGGGACAGATGTAGATTTCATCCCCTTTGAATTTGATCGTCAACAGCGGTTTTTCCTGTTCGCTTGCATTGCAGTTCAGGCAGGCAGTCATTGTGGCTCTCCTGGTAATAAAATGAACACAGATTGTACTCGAATCTGTGTCCATTTCTGCAATTCTCACCGAGCCCTAAAACGTGCCTTTA
>JAABUE010000092.1 GCA_011389535.1 Anaerolineales bacterium | reverse complement strand
TACTGCCTGAAGTATACTGCAAGCATGGACGCAGAGCGTTTCTTCACCCATAGCTTGCGTGACCCGCGCGTGGGGCGCATCCTGGCGGCTGCCTTGGAGGCGGTGGAACCCGGCGCTGTGGTCGAACAATACCTGACATCCAACCCGTTGCCCTCCGCCAGGCGGGTTTTTGCACTGGGATTGGGAAAAGCGGCCGTTCCGATGACCCGGGTTTTGCCCCGTTTCACAGAGCTGACTCACGCCCTGGTCATTACCAAGCACGCTTCGCCTCTCAATATTCAGCCTGCCACCATTATCGAAAGCGGGCACCCGGTCCCGGACGCGCGCTCCATGGCTGCCGGGAAAGCTGCTTTAGATTTCGTCTCTGGGCTGAGCGAAGACGACCTGCTGGTCTGCCTGATCTCGGGCGGCGGCTCGGCCTTAATGACCGCGCCCACTGTTCCGCTGGAGGATATGCAAGCGCTGACGTCCGCGTTGCTGGCCAGCGGCGCGCGCATCGACGAGATCAACACCCTGCGCCGCCACCTGGACCGGGTCAAGGGTGGGGGAATAGCCAGGGCCACCCAAGCCCGCGTGCTGAGCCTGATCCTCTCGGATGTGGTCGGTAATCCGCTCGAGGCCATCGCCTCCGGCCCCACCGCCCCCGACCCGACAACGAAGGAGGATGCGCTGGCGGTGCTGGATAAATTCAATCTCTTGTCGGGCGAAGAAAATAAACCACGAGGTCACCACGGCAGAAAGACACCAATTTTAAAACCTTCGAGTCTGCGTGACTTTGTGGTCAGCTGCCGCGAAACTCCCAAACCGGATGACCTTATCTTCTCCCGGGTACAAAACGTGATCGTGGGGGATAACGCCCTGGCTGTTCATGCGGCGCTTAGACAGGCCGAGAAAGAAGGCTTCCAGGCCGAATCGCTCGGCAGTGCCTGGCAGGGAGAAGCGCGCGAGGTGGGCGTTGCATTGGCTCGCAAACTGCGCGTAACCAAAAACTCTATCCCTCATCCTTTTTGCTTGATCGCAGGGGGTGAAACAACCGTGTCCCTGCCTGCACCTGTGATGCCTCCTGGGGGGTCTGCCGGGATAGAGCAGGCACAGGTGAGCGGAGCCGCCCCTCCTGATTTTCGTGAAAAGCCCGACTTTCTAGGGGATCAGCAAAATGACGGGCGGCGTAGTCGAAGGGCGACTATTTCAGGCAAAGGCGGACGCAACCAGGAACTGGCCCTGGCGGCTGTGCCCATATTGGCCGGGCTGGAAAACGCCATGCTCATCAGCCTGGCCAGCGATGGCGAGGATGGCCCCACCGATGCGGCCGGCGCGGTCGTAAACGGTGAATCGCTCCGGCGGGCAGAACGACTCGGGTTAACGGTGGCAGACCACTTGTCCCGCCATGATGCGTATCCCTTCTTTAAAAAGTTGGGAGATTTGATAAAAACCGGCCCGACCGGGACAAATGTCAACGATCTGGTGTTTCTGCTGGCGCTAGAATGAGAATTGTTGGATATGGAATATGGAAATATGAAACGGGTTGAGCCAAGAAAAGTTCATTTTGCTGTATAATAAGCCAACCTCATTTGTAGAAACCCAACCCTCATCATCGTTGACTGCTTGGACAGCAACAGTGATCGCCTTTCATTGCCCCACATTAACCTTACAAGTAAATACAGAGTGCCATAACCATAACTGTTGGCAAAATTGAGTTGCGGCTTTTTGAGCGATATGTCCTGACACGGCCGCGGAGGAGATATTTTTGATACCAGAAAAGCGGAAACAAGAGCAGTTGAAACCCCTGCCTAAATCCCCGACCGGGATTTCGGGATTGGACGAAGTTACCGGCGGCGGCCTGCCCAAAGGCCGGCCCAGCCTGGTTGCCGGTGGCCCGGGCTGTGGCAAGACGCTCTTTGCCATGGAGTACCTGGTCAATGGAGCCATGGAATACGATGAACCCGGTGTCTTTGTGGCGTTCGAGGAAACTGCCGAGGAACTGGCGCAAAATGTCGCCTCGCTCGGCTTTGATTTGAAGGAACTGATCAAGCAAAAGAAATTGATCATCGAATACGTGAAGGTTGACCGCAGCGAAATCGAGGAAGCCGGTGAGTACGACCTGGAGGGGCTGTTCATTCGCCTGGGCTATGCGATCGACAGCATTGGCGCCAAACGGGTGGCGCTCGATACGGTTGAATTCCTCTTTGCCGCCTTACCAAACCATGCAATCCTGCGCGCCGAGTTGCAACGACTGTTCCGTTGGCTGAAAGCTAAAGGGGTGAGCGCGGTAATTACAGCGGAACGCGGCACTGGGACAATAACTCGCTTCGGCCTGGAAGAATACGTGGCTGATTGCGTGATCACGCTCGATCATCGCGTTAGCGAGCAGGTTTCGACCCGGCGGTTGCACATCGTCAAATACCGTGGCAGCCTGCACGGCACGAACGAATACCCATTCATCATTGGTAAAGAGGGCATCTCAGTCTTACCCATTACTTCACTCGGGCTGGAGCACCATGCGCCTTTAGGCCGGGTTTCGACCGGGATCGAAGGGCTTGATGATATGCTGGGGGGCAGAGGTTTCTACCGCGGCAGCAGTATCCTGATAACCGGCACAGCCGGGACAGGAAAGACCAGCCTCGCATCAGCTTTTGTGGATGCTGCCTGCCGGCGCGGCGACCGCTGCCTGTATTTCGCCTTCGAGGAGTCTACCAGCCAGATCCAGCGGAATATGCGCTCGATCGGCATTGACCTGACGCCGCATGTTAAAAAGGGACTACTACAGTACCACAGCGCTCGCCCCACCCTGTATGGGATCGAGATGCATCTGGTACATATATATGATCTGGTCAAAGAACACAAACCAGATATCGTTGTGCTGGACCCTATTACCGACTTTTTCGCGATCGGCAGCAGCGCCGAAGTCAAAGCCGCCATTACGCGCATCATCGACTTCCTGAAAACCAACCAGGTCACGGCCTTGTTCAACAAAGCTAACACGGAAGAAGATACCGTAGATTACTCCAATGTAGACATATCATCGCTGATCGATGCCTGGATCAGCCTGCGCGTTCTTGAAAGAAACGGGGAACGCCAGCGCGGGTTGTTTATCCTGAAAGCGCGCGGGATGGCCCATTCGAATCAGATCCGCTCCTTGCACCTGACCGACGATGGCATCAAAGTCGCTGAGATGAATCCGACCGCCCACCGGACCGAGCCTGACCCGGTCCGCCAGGCGCTTTAAATGCGTTCCTATTTTTCCGCTTAATAGCAGCTAAAACAAGAAAGGAAACGGCAAGTGGAAAAGACAAAGCGAGACATCCACCATCAAAGACTAAAGAAAACCTGGGAACTGCGGCTGTACGTTGCCGGGCAGACGCCCAAAAGCATCGCTGCTTTCGCTAACCTCAAGGAGATCTGCGAGGAGCACCTGGCAGGCGAGTATCACATCGAGATCATCGATCTGCTTAAGGAACCCCAGCTGGCGGCCGATGACCAGATCCTGGCCATCCCAACCCTGGTACGAAAACTCCCTGAACCCTTGAGGAAGATCATCGGCGACCTCTCGAATACGGAACGTGTCCTTGTTGGACTGAATTTGCGTGAAAAATAAGGAACGATACCATAAACCCATGTGCTCCGTAGCGTTCCCCTTGCTCGTTAGGAGGAGCTGTGGCAAAGAAAAATAAGACCAGCTCACCGATCTCGGATGAGACCAGTGAACTAAAAAACCGCCTTCAGG
Source organism: Anaerolineales bacterium (assembly GCA_011389535.1). Lineage (GTDB taxonomy): Bacteria > Chloroflexota > Anaerolineae > Anaerolineales > Villigracilaceae > JAABUE01. Next base: position 6,326 of record JAABUE010000092.1, on the reverse strand, counting down.
AAACTGAAGAAACCTTAGATGCTATTCGCCAGTACCTGGTGGACGCGTTCGTTGTAACCCGTTCAGATGGTACGCATGTGATTACCATCAAGGATGCGGATTATCCATACCGCCTGATGGTCGAAGCGATGAACGAAGGCGCGGCGACTATAATCCCGGATGGGACCATCTTGTTCAGCAACCCTCGTTTTTGTGAAATGCTCGCGCTGGAGTGTGGCCAGCTCGTTGGCGTTCGCTTCCAGGACCTGGTCCTACCAACCGAGCAGGAAGCTTTCGAGCTGATCCTTAAGGAAACCACGGAAGCTGGAAGGAGTGGCATGCGAGCAGAATTCTGTCTGCAGCCTGCCAGGGGAGAGTGTGTACCGGTTCAACTTTCCCTCTATCAATTGCCAGGGGAGGGTATACGCGGAATTTCGATCATCGCAACGGATCTCACCGAGCGCAAGCAGGCGGAGGATGCTTTACGGAAAAATGAGAACCTCTTCCGGTTTATCGCCACCAGCTCGCCAGATGTGATTTTTGCCCAGGACCATGATCTGAGATACAACTGGATCATCAATCCTGCTGCCCCATTAACCACTGAGAATGTGGCTGGGAAGACGGACAGGGAATTATTGCCTCCGGACGAGGCTCAGAAAACCACGGAACTCAAAAAGAGAGTTCTTACGACAGGCGTAGGTATTCGCGAAGATATATTCCTTTCTATAGGCGAAAGCCCGGGCTGGTATGACTCTGTCTACCAGCCCATTGTTGATGAAAAAGGGCGAATCACTGGCATTATCGGCTACGCTCGCAACATTACTGAAAGTGTCCTGGCCAAGGAAAAGATTCGCTCCCTGGCCTCGGCCTTGACGAAGGCGGAGCAGGTGGAGCGGCACCGTATCTCCCTGATCTTGCACGAAGATTTGCAGCAGCGCTTGTTTGCCATCAAGGCGCAGCTCTCCCTGCTGACATATGGCAGCGAGAACGGCATGTCCCCAAAAATGCAGTCGGCGCTTCAACAAATCCAGAGCGAACTTGCAGAGACGGTTGCCATGACCCGCAGCCTGAGCGTTGAAATGAGCCCGGTCGTCTTACATGGCGAAGGTCTGGCCGATGCAATCCTTTGGCTGGCTTCCCAAATGCGAGAACAGTTTGGCTTGCAAGTAGAGTTTACCTCGAAGGATGAATCTATTTACCTGGAAGACCATATGCGCGTGCTGCTGTTCGGGGCAGTGCGCGAGCTGCTTTTTAATATTGTCAAACATGCCCATGTTACACGGGCAAATGTCAGCCTCGCGCAAGTGGGAGATCAGCTTCGCATCACGGTCAGCGATGCTGGCACAGGTTTTGACGTTGCGGCCGTTATGAGCGACCCAAATACTGCCCACGGGTTACTGGTTATCCGTGACCGCCTGAGCCTGATGGGAGGCAGGATAGAAGTGACTTCAAAGTTGGGTGAGGGAGCTCGTGTGGTGATCGAAACCCCGCTGGAGTCAAAAACAACTTAACTGTTTCTTGATTTCTTAGCTATTCGCCCACATTCATCTTTAGCAGGACTTACGCAGTTCGCGAAGAGATACCGAAAATAAGGGTCGCGAGCGCAGCTCGCGACCCTTATTTTCGGGCCACTTTAATTCTTTTGCGTAAGTCCTATTTAGTATAAATTCTACAGGAAATTTAAAAACATTCCCTATTTCAAAATAGGGAATGTTGTCTTAAACGACTCGATCCTTGAGGCAAGGACTTCTATTCAGAAGCACCCACTGGGGGGTTTCTGCTGCCTTCGATCGATTGTAAAGCCAGGTATCTGTCGCCGAACTTTTCGAGCTTTTCCATTTCAAGGTCGTACTGGCTGAAGTGGCGTTCCTCATCATCTACCAGGGCTTCGAAAACCTTTTTTGAACCCGAATCCGCATTGGCGGAGCATTCGTTGGCCCACATGTTGTAATCGCGGGCGCTTTCCTGCTCCATTTTACGAGCCAATTCGAGCATATCCTTCACATCATGGATCTTCTGGACACTTCCGGATGCCACCATTTCTACTTCGCCGCGCAGGAACAGGATGCGCTCGGCGCAGTGCTCGACGTGTCTCATTTCCTCGACGGCGGTCGTCATGAAGAGGCGGGAGAGCATTTCATAGCCCTGGTCCTCGCAGTGAAAGTGGAAATACATATATTGGTGCACGGCAGACATTTCATCCGCAACAGCTTTATTGAGGTACTCGATGCTTTTTTCGTACATAGGTACCTTCCTTTGTATTGTGAAATTCAACTCAATTGATTATAGCAAACTTCCCGCCCATTCCCTCACCGGGTTGGACAGGTGAAGCACAGGCATAGCGCTTACCGCGCGCGGCCAGCAAATTGCAGTCCGATTCCAGTCCGCAGGCTGCACAGCTTTTCCCGTCAGGCCCGATCTCGACCAGCTTTCCTTTTTGTACCAGCAGCGCGATCATGGCCATTACCGCCGATGGCTGGGCATTCATCATGCGGCTGATTTCGGAAAGGCTCAGGCCATTCTCCTTGTTTTCCAGCAGGCTAACCAACTGCGAAAGCATCACGCTTACCCAAATCCCAGCAGTCTTCCAACTTGATAGACCATCAGCGCGGCAACCCAGGCGAGCAGGGTTTGATAGAGGCCAGAGGTGATCGCCCACGAACGCCCGAACTCGTGCCTGATCGCCCCCAGGGTAGCAACACAGGGGACATACAGCAGCACAAACACAAGCAAGGCAAGGGCACTCAACGGGGTAAACTGCTTACGCAGGGCGAGGCTGAGGGCGGTGTCTTCGGCTTCTGCTGTTGCGTCCATCAAGTTGATGCCCGGGATAATGCTCAACAGGATTTTGCCTGAACTGAAGGTTGCTTCCGCGAAGCCCTGACCGATGCCGAGCAGGTCTTCGCCAAAAGTGGTCGGCTCAATGGCCTGCGCTTCTTCGCCGCCCAGATAGACCTGGCTCAGAGTGCTGACGACGATCTCCTTGGCCATGAAGCCCGAGACCAGCGCCCCGCCTGTTTCCCAGTTGTCGAACCCGAGCGGCGCGAAGACAGGGGCGATGGCGCCGCTGACTTTCCCGAAGTAAGAGTCGCGTTGGTTGGCCACGCCCCAGGGCAGGTTGAGCAGCAGCCACATCACCACCGCAGCGGCCAGGATCGTTGTCCCTGCCTTGCGCACAAACTCGCGCGTGTTCTCCCACATGTGGATCAACACGCTCTTCAAGGCGGGCTGGCGATAGGGCGGCAGTTCCAGCACAAACGCGGACGAGACGTCCGGTTTAAGGATGGTGCGGGTGAAGACCATGCCTGCCAGCATAGCAACGACGATCCCGAGCGCGTACATGGCCCAGATAACCGTCCCGGCGCGGGAGCCGAAGAAAGCCAGCCCAAACACCACGTAAACTGGCAGGCGCGCCGAGCAGGACATCAGCGGGACGAGCAGTGCGGTCAGGGTGCGGTCACGGCGGCTGGCGATGGTGCGGGTAGCATACACGGCCGGGACGGCACAACCAAAGCCCAGGATCATCGGGATGAACGATTTGCCGTGCAGTCCGACCACGCGCATGAAGCGGTCCATCACAAATGCGGCGCGTGACATATACCCTGAGTCTTCCAGCAAGGCGAGGAAGAAATACAGGATCAGCAGGCCGGGGACGAACACCAGCACGCCGCCCACACCGGCCACGATCCCGTCGATAACCAGGGAATGGATCCAGGCGGGAGCAGGCAGGAGGCCCAGGATGAACGTGAGCCAGCCCGCAAGCGGTCCGTTAATGACTGCGTCGGTCCAGTCCAGGAACGGGGCGGAAACATCGATCACCAGCCGGAAGACGAGGTACATCACCAGGAAGAAAAACGGCAGCCCCAGCCACTTGTGGGTGACGATGTTGTCGATGCGGTCGGTGAGGGTCAGGCGGTCCAGCAACGGACGTTGGAGCGTCTGCCGCACCACGCCGTTGATATAACCGTAGCGGTGGTCTGCGGTGAGCAGGTCCACATCATCCCCGAGCAGTGACTTCAGCTTCTCAGCGCTTAGCCGGGCAATGGCAATAACCTGCGCGCCGTTCGGCATGGACTGGACGCGCGCGAGAATATCGGGGTCGGCTTCGAGCAGTTTGATTGCCAGCCAGCGTCGCGGGTAACGGCCTGGGTCGAAGTTGTTTTCTTCGAAACAGGCGACCAGGCGCGCGATTTCGCGTTCAAGCTTGCTGCCGTAGTCGAGACGAAAAACTTCAGTGGGTGCAGTTGTGATGGTCATGTTGTGTCTCGATAATGGTTTTCACCACGGAGAGTACCGAGTCCACAGAGATTTTTTATGTTTTTCTCTGTGATCTCCGTGTTCTCTGTGGTTATAAATGGTTCTTCCTTGCCGCTCGAACGGCTTTGGCGATCAGCTCGGGAATGCCTTTGCCCTGGTTGGCTGTGGTGGGAACCACGATCACGTTGCCAAGCAGTTGGGAGAGCTGGTCGAGATCGATTTTTGCCCCTTCTCTTTGCAGGTCATCGGTCATATTGAGCGCTATCACCACCGGCACATCCAGCTCCAAAATCTGCACGGTGAGATAAAGGTTGCGTTCCAGGTTGGTGGCGTCGACCACATTGATGACCACATCGGGGCGCTCCTCGATGATAAAGTCGCGGGCGATGATCTCTTCGGGAGAGTAAGCCGTCAGGCTGTACGTACCGGGCAGGTCCACGATATTGATCTTCAACCTGTCGTGCTCGATCAGACCTTCTTTTTTCTCGACCGTCTTGCCCGGCCAGTTGCCGGTATGCTGGTGCAGCCCGGTCAGGGCGTTGAAGATGGTGGATTTGCCCGCGTTGGGATTGCCCGCCAGGGCGATGGTCAGGTCAGCCATTCCTGCCTGCCAGCAGGGAAACTTCGATCTGCGCGGCTTCTTCTTTGCGCAGGGCCAGGTGGTAGCCTTTGATGAAATATTCAACCGGGTCGCCCAGCGGGGCATGGCGCTCGATCAGGATGGTCTCGCCCTTGACGATCCCCATTTCAACGAAGCGCCTGCGTAGCGCGCTCGCACCGTTGATGCGGGTGATGGTGGCCTGTTGACCGGGTTGCAGAAGATGGAGTTGGATGGGGTCAGACATGTTAATCCTTTTTTAGAAAAATCCATTGGTTGCCTGCACCTGTGGTGCGGCACAGGTGAGCAGGGCTGGGTTCTGTTCCCAAACCTACTCAACCAACGGTACCTATTTCACAAACACAAACTCGGCCAGCGACATTCCTAGCGCGACTTCTTTCCCGCCGGGCATGCGCAACATCAGCGGGCCATGCAGCGGCGCGGCCTCGAGGACAGTAATTTCCTGTCCCGGCAGGATTTCGCGTTCTTGCAAGTACCTGAGCACATCCGTCTCTGTCGCATTGACGGCTACCACGCGCACCGTTTTCCCCACTGAAATCTCACTAAGCGGCAGGCCGTCCAGCGGTGTAAATGAACCGTCCGCGGCGGGGATGGGATTGCCGCGCGGGCAGGTGCGCGGGTCGCCCAGAAAAGTGGCCAGGGCTTCGGTCACTTCGGGCGCAGTGGCATGTTCCAGCGAACAGGCCAGTTCGTAGATCTGTGCCCATTCGATTTTCAAGTGCTCGTACAGGAAAACCTCCCACAGTCGCTGGCGGCGTAAGACATTACAGGCCACTTCACGTCCCTTTTCGGTCAGGGCCACGCCTTTGTAGGGCGTGTGCTCCACCAGCCCCTGTTCGCCCAGGCGGTGGACCATCTCGTTCGCAGAGACGGGTGTCACATTCACGCGTTCCGCCAGGCGGCTGACGGCGACCATATCGCGGTCGCTCATTTCAACGATCGCCTTCAGGTACATTTCCGTGCTTTCGCTCAATTGCTCAATAAACATAAGGTAACCCTTTTAAAAATCTTATGGTTACCCTTATTATTCCGCAGGCCCTCGGTTTTTGTCATTGACAAAAGTCACAACCTTAATGGAAAAAAGTTACAGGGCGCCTTTCTCCCTCGGGAGTTGCTACCGTTAAAGTAATAGACCCTGCAAGTGAGCAGGGTCCAGGGTTGCATTGTTTCGTTAGCAGTTACACTGCAAATTGATATGCGATTACCACCATGTCCGGTGGCGGGGCCTGTTTTGTAGTTTTTCAGCATTGCGAACGCTGACCGCACCACGAGAAATCTACGATCTCGGTATTTTCAACGGCGGAAGCTTATTGCCATCTCCCAGACTCTTGACTTCCACCCAAATCGAGCCCGACAACTCATACCCAATGATATGGTCGTGCGAATCCATTTGCAAGCGCAGCGGACCCTGGAAAGGTGCGCAACTCAGCAGGTGGAAAGGAACGCCAGGGACCAGTCCCAGCTCGGCGAT
>JAABUE010000091.1 GCA_011389535.1 Anaerolineales bacterium | reverse complement strand
CTGCGCGAGCAGTTGAAGGAAACTTATCCAACTGCGGAGGTCGTTACCCTGAGCAACGGTCATTTTCCGTATCTGAGCATGCCCGATGAGTATACGGGTTACCTGGTAAATTTTTTCGACATGATTGTGTTACCTTGAGTATCCAAAAAAAGAGTGCTCCGAACGGGGCACTCTTTTACTCCTAAGAAAATGACTTTCGAGTGTTATCCCAGAGCTACATCCAGCGTCATCATAATTGCGAATCCGAGCATCGCGCCGGCGGTGGAGAAATCAGTGCTTAACTTATCCAGCTGCGATTCTGGGATCAACTCCTCGACTACCACGAAGATCATGGCTCCGGCGGCAAAGGCCAGAGCGTAAGGCAGGATTGGGCGGATAAATAGAACCGCTGCCGCCCCCAGCACCCCGGCGATCGGCTCGACCATGCCGGACAATTGTCCATACCAAAAACTTTTTGCGCGAGATAAACCCTCCCGGCGTAAGGGCACTGATACCGCTGCCCCTTCCGGAAAGTTCTGAATGCCAATCCCGATTGCCAGCGCAACGGCGCCAGCCAGGGATGCTGAAGGCAGGTCGGCCCCAAGCGCGCCAAAAGCGACTCCCACAGCCAGGCCTTCGGGAATGTTATGCAGTGTAATTGCCAGAACCAACAGAATGCTTCTTTGCCAGGAGGTCTTAATGCCCTCCGCCTCGCTGGTTGGATAACCCAGGTGCAGGTGGGGTATGAGTCTGTCGGCAATCCAAAGGAATATACCCCCCAACAGGAACCCTACGGTAGCAGGGAACCAGGAGGGTTCCCGACCTGTGACTTCTGCCATTTCGATTGCAGGAGCCAGTAGCGACCAGAAACTGGCTGCGATCATGACGCCGGCGGCGAAGCCAAGCATGCTATCCAGCACTTTGCGATTGATGGATTTGAAGAAAAAGACCATGCTTGCGCCCAGAGCTGTCAGAAACCAGGTGAAGAGTGTGCCTATCAGAGCTTGCGTAATCGGGTTTAAATTGGCAAACCAGTCGAACATAATCTTCATTGTCTCCTTGGATGTTAATTAGAATTTCGGCAGGAACCTGCCTGTCTGTTTCATATACTCGCGGTATTCGTTGCAGAATTTCTCGATTAGATTGGCTTCTTCTTTCGGCGTGCGGACTGCCATCGCGATGAACGCAAGTATACCCAACACAGCGATGAACCAGTTATCTGCCATGATTCCGAAAGAAATAAACAGGGAAGATCCGACTGTATACAAAGGGTGACGCACCCAGCGATATGGCCCGCTGGTGACGAGCTTGTGGTCGGTGCGCGTGGCGCTGGTGGGGGTGATACCGCTCCTGATGCTGCTGAACAGCCAGAAAATCAAGACGACGCAAAGGACTCCAAGTCCAATCCCAAACAAGCGCACCCATTCGGGGAGCTCTATTTTTGACCAGGCCATCCATTGTGGATTGACCAGGTAGACCAACGGGCTCAACCAGAGAACCAGTCCTGCGAGCTTTATGACGGTCATCATAGCCGTGCCGTCCACCTTGCGAGAGATTTTTTCGCCGGTGTCTTTATCTGCCTTGAGGCGAAAATACGATGATATGGCAATCGCAGTGAACAGGATCAGGGCAGCCGAGATGCGGAAAATGTTTTCGTTCATGTTGTGCTCCTTCTAACCAAGCCTGGGTAGGAAACGGCCGGTCCGCTGCATATACTCGCGATATTCGTCGCCGAACTTTTCGATCAGCCCGGCTTCTTCCTGCGGCAGGCGGATATTCAAGACGACAAAGACTGCGAGCGATAACAGGGCAATCATCCAGTTGGCAGACAGCATTGCGAAACTAAAGTAACTTACCATGCCCATCGTATAGAGCGGGTGCCGGATCCAGCGGTACGGGCCGCTGGTCACGAGCTGGTGTTCCTTGCGGGTTGCCACCGACGGGCTGACGTTGTTGCCCAGATTCCTGAATACCCAGTACGAGAAGAGGATAGCCAGCAGCCCGAAACCAAGGCCGGTCCAGCGCACCCACAAGGGCAGGTCAACTTGCGACCAGGCCATCCAGGCCGGGTTGATCATGTAAGCCAGCACGCCCAGCCAGAGTGAGAGGCCGAAGACCCGCAAAGCGACCATTATGGGCAGCCCTTCGGACTTGGGAGAGATTTTCTCTCCTGTTTCACGGTCGGCCTTACGGCGGTGGTAGGTGGATATCCCTGCGCCAATCAGGAAGATGGCGATGGCAGAGAAGCGGAAGATGTTTTCGTTCATATTTACCTCTAAATTTAAATTTTGTATTTGAAACCTGTCAGGTTTATAGAATTTCAACGAAGATCCTGGATGTAATCGCAAGCCCGAGGACGGTGGACGGTTTACTCTGGACTGTGATGGTCAGATTATTGTCGAAGGGTGAGTAGGATTTGACTTCGAGCTGTGCGCCAGGGACGAGCCCCAGTTCTTCGAGATGGCGCAGGAAATCAGGCTCCTCGCCGATGACGCGCCGGATGACAGCCTGCTGAGGCGGGCGCAGGGCCGAGAGCGGCGCCAGGTTGTCTTCAGGCATGACCAGGTTTTCATTTGGGATGGGGTCGCCGTGCGGGTCGCGGGTGGGATGGCCGAGGGCCGCGGCAATCCGCGCTTCGAAATCTTCCGAAATAACATGTTCCAGGCGGCAGGCCTCGTCGTGGACTTCATCCCAGGTGTAGCCGAGCGACTGTACCAGCCAGCTCTCCAGCAGACGGTGGTGACGCAATACCTCCAGCGCGGCCTGTTGGCCTTCCGGTGTGAGCCTGACGCCTTGATGTTTTTGGTAGTTCACAAGGGGGGGCTCGGCAGAGGCTAATTTTTGCACCATGCCGGTGACCGATGCAGGTTTAACCCCCAGCAGCGAGGCCAGGTCATTGGTGCTGGCCGCACCTCCGCCTTCGGTCAGCTCGAAGATGTGTTTCAGATAATCCTGAGTAGATTGGGTGAGAACGGTTTCCATTCGGTTTCCTAAGGTTTGGGGATGCAGTGCAACTGCTCACCAATATATAAACTTATTTGATTAAGAGCCCGGTGACCCACAGCAGCAGCATGCCTGCCAACACGCCTGAGAAAATGGTCATGGGCATAGGTTGTTTTTGAACATCCTTCTGGATCAACTTGGCGATCTCATAAACGACTTCGAAAATGGCGCCTGTGCCGATGGCCAGGAACAGGACCGCGAGCGTGGGCGAGGGGGCAAAGCCGCCGATCCACGCGCCGATAATGGCTGGCGCGCCGCCAATCAGGCCCAGCCATAGCAATGAGGAGAGTCTGGGCCGGTCGCGCAGGACGGGGGCGATGATGCCCAATCCCTCGGTGATATTCTGGATGATGAAGCCCACCACTAAAAAAGCACCCAGAGCGATCTCGCCGACATTGTATGCCGCGCCAATGGCAAGACCTTCCCCGAGGTTATGGATGCCGATCCCCAGCGCGATCATGTACGCCAGGGAAAGGCGCCGCGCGGACTCGTCGCTGCCAGTGTTGATCTGTTTGCGCGAGAGCGCGTCCAGCAGCAGGAATGTGGCGACCGCGCCGATGCCGATCAGGCCGATGCCCTGGAAAGGACTTGGCGCTTCGGCGGCAGCTTCCAGCGCTTCGACCAGCGTGTCCAGACCAAGGAATATGAGCAGCCCGGCGGTGACGGCCATCAGGAAGACCATCCATCGGCGGCCGAGCTGGCGCAAGGCCGGGAACCAGAAGATCCCTAGAAAGACCGGGATGACGCCCACGTACAGGCCAATCAGCGCGAAGGACCAGAATGTCTTGGTGTTTGGCTCTGGAGTATTGAAGGCAACCGGGATTTCGACGTCGAATGCAACGGCGTTGGTGGTGAAGAGTGTCACACCATAGGCTTCAGCGTAGGACCAGGGATATTCAATATGGATCGTTGCCCGCCCGAGACGCGGAATGGTCGCACCAGGCGTAATATCGAAAGGCCAGACGGCTTCGTTGATGATGGCCTGGGCGATGGTCAAAGTTTCCGGCCCGGAATTGCGAACGTAGATGTCGATGTGGTCCGGGCTGAGCTCGTAGCGCTCGATGGTCAGGTCTTCGATCGGGGCCGCAGATTGGAAGTCCAGCCCGCCGCCGGTGCTGAGGAACAGGAAGATAACTCCAGCCAGGGCAACGATCGGTAGCAGGAGCAGGACCAGGGTCCGGAAAGAGAAGCGGTTCTTTGTCGTTTGTTCAGTCATTTCGCCACCTCTATTCCGACACTTCGAACATACCGGTCCAGCCCAGCTCGGCGAATTCGGTGTTATGGGCATGGAACATGTACAACCCGGGGTGTTTGTAGCTGAACTCGAGAATGCCGCGCTGGGCCTGGGTCTGCATGATGGTATCGGTATATTCGGTGGGCGTCAGGCTGGTGCCGGTTGGGTAGTAGTTGAAGAAGTTGGCGTGCAGATGAAAGGAGTTGATCAGGTCAAACTCCAGGATGTTGACCAGGTAGATGCGCACCGTTTCGCCGGTTTTGATTGGGATAGGGTGGTTCTGGTAATGAAAAGGGATCCCGTTGACAGCATAGAAATCGTTGGCGTCGTCGAAGTCCACATCGAAGCCGCTCATGACCATGACCATCTCGTGGTCCACAGCCGGGCGGCCGTCTGGAGGATCAACGATGAATGCGCCGTACAGACCTTTGGCGATGTGACGCGCCAGCGGGAAGACATGACAATGGTAAAGGTGCAGGCCGAATGGCTCCGCATCGAACTCATAGACGAATGAATCGCTCGGCGCGACAAATCCGCCCGGACCCGTGCCCGGGACGCCGTCCATGGCGCCCGCATGGATGCCGTGGAAGTGCATCGAGTGCGGGTGGTCGCTGCCGTTGATGAAATTGATGCGGATGCGATCCCCTTCGGTACAGCGGATAGTGGGGCCGGGGATGCGCCCGTTGTAAGTCCAGGCCGGGAACTCGATACCGGGCAGGACTTCGATAGCCCGGTTAGCTGCCACAATCCTGTATTCGCGCAGGGTTTGGCCATTGGGCAATGTGGAGACTTCACCATAGTCGAAATCGGTCAGGATTTCAGTCGGATCGAAGCCGTTCTTTTCATGATCCACTTCACCGTCGATGCCAGGGATCAGATCGTCGCCGTGCTGCATTTGCGGCTTGAAAGGCTTTGCCGTGACTTTGGATGCAGCGCCAGAACTGTGAGCCAGTGCGCTTGCCCCTGCCGCGCCAGCCAGCGTCAGCCCGCCGAATTTGAGAAAATCTCTTCTGGAAATGAGTTTCATGGGGCCTCCATACTTTTAAAGTTAATTGGTCAATGTGATTTGCGCATGCTGGCGCCCGTGGTCAGTCAGTTCGAGGGCACCGTTGTTCCGTTGAATAAGTTTTGCGTTTTCTGCTCGTTTTACCACCTGGTTCGCAAAAGCATCCTCCCAGCGCAGGTGTTCCCGCAAGTGGGCAAAGCGGCTCTCTTCTGAGGCAGCAGGTGTGTTCTCGTGGTTGAAGAGGTGAATAGCCAGCATGGTCTGGGCAAATTCCCATTTTTGGCGGGTCCGCCTGCGTGCGGAACTGACCAGGCCTTTGTCGGGGGCAAAAAGAAATACAAGCACAAAGATTACCCCGGTCATCGTAGCAATGGATCCGGCTATCGAGGCATCCAGACCGTAGGCGAGCCAGTAACCGCTTAGGGCGGACAGCGCACCAATCAGGACACTTAAAACAAACATTCGTCCGAGGTCATCTGTCAGCAGGTAAGCAGCGGCAGGAGGGGTGACGATCAGGGCCACCACCAGGATCGAGCCGACGATATCAAACGCGCCGACCACGGTCAGGGAAACGAGGGACATCAGGGCATAATGCATTAGGGTGGGCGCAAAACCAAGCGCCGCCGCCAGCCCGGCATCGAAGGTGGTGATCTTCAATTCCTTGTAGAAGATGGTGATAAACAGCGTGTTGAAGAGTAATATCCCGAGCATGACGTATAGACCGCGCGGGCCGATGTCCCGCCCGAAGACGATCAAACGATCGAAGGGGGCGAAGGCGAGTTCGCCTACCAGGACGGCGTCCGTATCCAGGTGGACATCGCCTGCATAACGGGAAATCAGGATCACAGCAATGCTGAAGAGCGCGGGGAATACCAACCCGATGGCAGCGTCTTCCTTGACCAGGCGCGTGCGTTCTAATAACGCGACCAGGCTAACGGTCAGAACGCCGATGGCCGCGGCGCCAAAGATCAAGATAGGCGAGTTCAGGTCTCCCACCAGGAAGAAACCGATGACGATCCCGAGCAGCACCGTGTGGCTGATAGCATCGCTCATCATTGCCATCCGTCTCAGCACCAGGATAACGCCCGGTAATGCGCAGGCCGCCGCGGTGATGATCGCGATCAATTGGATTTCAATCTGTGATGACGTCATAAGATTCACTCACTCTGTGGTGATTGTTGAGTAATTTTCCGTGCTTCTTCGAGGCCGCTCTCGGTGAGCGCCCACTTATGTTCATCCTCTCGCACCACATGACCACGCTCTTCGAGTGTAAGCAGGCTGCGTTGCACGCCGCCGCGCCCATAGTTCATCGCACGCAATACTTCAATGCTGTGGGCGTGTTTGGGATCCCCGTGCTGGCTCCCCAGAGTGTATAAGTTCGACAATACACTGCCAATGCGCAACTTCCTGCGGTTGCGGCGTTGGCGGACCCAGCGCCAGAACAGCCCGCGATTGGGCGCAAAGAAAAGGGAAACGAGCACAATGACGCTAATGGACAGCACCACCACAGGCCCGGTCGACAAACCTGATCCCAGGCTGCTGATCAAAGCGCCGATCAAACCCGCAAGAGCGCCAAAGAAGGAGGAAAGAAATAGCATTACACCTAAACGGTCCGTCCATTGACGGGCTGCCGCCGCTGGAGCGACCACCATTGCGCTCATCAGAACGACACCAACTGCCTGAAGCCCGATCACAATGGCGATGACGAGCAGGGTTGTCAAAAGAATGTCTAAAAAGCTGATTGGAAACCCCAGGCTGGCCGCAAATTCGCGGTCGAATGAGAGCAGTTTGAATTCTTTCCAGAACACACCGATCAGGAGCAGTGAGATGCCCCCCAGGGCAGCCATGGTCAGCACGTCTCGTGTCAGGAGCGTGGCTGCCTGCCCGAATAAGAAGGAGTCCAGGCCGGCCTGGCGCGAATCCGGCAGGCGTTGCGTAAAGGTCAGCAGCATCAGGCCGAAGCCAAAAAAGACCGAGAGCACCAGCCCAAGGGCGTTGTCTTCCTTTACGCGGGTATGTTTGACGATATTCATCATCCAGATGGTAGCCAGCCATCCGGCAATGGCAGCTCCCAGGATCAGGACGATGGAAGCCTTGCTGCGGGTCAACAGGAACGCGATCACCACGCCCGGCAGGGCAGCATGCGAGACCGCATCGCCCAGCAGGCTTTGTTTGCGCAGCAGGGCAAAGGTACCCAGCGCACCGCTGACAACTCCCAGCACCATCGCGCCCAGCGCAACGGTACGAACGGTGTAATCAAACAGGAGGTTGTTGAGCAAATCCGGCAGGGTCATTGTGCCGCCCTCCTTTCGCGCAAAAATCCGACCCGGCCGCCATATGCCAGGCGCAGGTTTTCATCGGTGAACACTTCTTCCACGGGACCGCTGGCGATCCGGCGGACGTTGAGCAGCATGACCCAGTCGAAATATTCGGGGACAGTTGTCAGGTCGTGATGGACACAGACAACAGTTTTGCCGGAGGCTCTCAGGTCTTGTAGCAAGGTGACAATCGCGCGTTCTGTGACCGCGTCCACACCCTGGAAGGGCTCATCCATAAAATAAATGCTCGCTTCCTGCACGAGAGCCCGCGCCAGGAACACCCGTTGTTGTTGCCCGCCCGAAAGCTGGCTGATCTGTCTTTCGGCGAAATCGCTCATGCCGACTTTCTCAAGGGCCTCCATGGCCTTTTGCTGTTCCTTCTTCCCCGGCCGGCGGATCCAACCCAGGGACCCATAGCGGCCCATCTTGACCACGTCGATCACTGTGGTTGGGAAATCCCAGTCCACACTGCCCCGCTGCGGGACGTATCCGACCAGCCGGCGCTGCTCTTTGTATGGCGCGCCCTGGATTAGTACCTGCCCGGCAGCCGGCTCGATCAACCCCAGGATGGCCTTGATCAGGGTTGTCTTGCCGGCGCCGTTCGGGCCAACGATGGCCATGAGGATTCCCTCCGGGACTTCGAGGTCGACATCCCAGAGAACGGGTTTGTCTTTGTAAGCAACAGTAAGGTCGGTGACTTCAATCGTGTTGGGAGGATTTTGGTTCATTCGCCTTGCTCCCCTTTGAGTGCAGAGACGATCGTGTCGATGTTGTGCCTGACCATACCCGGATAAGTACCTTCTTCCGTGTCAGGATCCCCCATCGCGTCTGAAAATAATTCGCCGCCAATCTGCACATCGAATCCCTTGGCTTGGACGGCAGCTTGCAGGGCTTCTACAGTCCGCTGTGGGACAGATGATTCAATAAAAATGGCTGGAATTTCGCGTTCGACGATGAAATTTACCAGTTCTTGAATATCGGATGTACTGGCCTCGGATTCGGTGCTGATGCCTTGCAGGCCGCGCACTTCAAACCCGTAAGCCTGTCCGAAATAATTGAAAGCATCATGGGCAGTAATCAGCACGCGCTTCTCCTCCGGCACCTCGGTAGCGCGTGCCTGGACATACTGGTGTAACTCTTCAAGCTCGGTCAGGTATTCCTCAGTGTTTGCCCGATATAGATCGGCGTGTTCCGGATCGAGTTCGATGAGCGTATCACGAACAGTTTCCCCCGTACTCATCCAGATAGAGACATCGAACCATACATGCGGATCGTAAGAGCCTGCAAATTCAGGTGGCGCGATCAATTTTGAACGCTCGATTCCGTCCGTAATCGCAAGTACGCTGCTCCGATCACCCATACGTTCCAGCACGCCTGATAACCCGGCCTCCAGGTGCAAGCCGTTATAAAAAATAATATCTGCGCTTTCCAGGGTACGCACATCACCTTCGCTGGCCTTGTAGAGATGAGGATCCACGCCTGTTCCCATCAAAGCAGTCACCTCCACGCGTTCACCGCCAATGTTCTCTACCATGTCAGCGACGATGCCGGTGGTAGCGGCTGCGCGGATCGTTCGGTTTGCCAGATCGGCATCCTGCTCTTCGCCGGCAGTGGTGCATGCAGTTAGCCCAAGGACGAGCATTAACAGTAGATAATGGATTCTTTGTGTCATCTATTCTCCAAGACAAAAGCTAAATTAAAATTTAGGTAAGACTAAATTATTGTAGCAAAAAAAGAGAGCAGAGTCAAGGATTTTGACCCAGACGCTTGTTTTAAGCGTCTGGTTTTGTATTCTTTTTTACAAAGGATTGAGAACTCTTTGGATTGTTTACGGATAGATGAACTGTCCGGCGTAAATCCGGTTTGCATTGGCGATGCCATTACGCCGTTGCAGGTAGGTCCAGCTTACACCGTAGTAGCGCGCAATCTTGCTCAGTGTATCTCCGCGGCACACCACGTAGTAATTGCCGTAATATTGACTGTATACTGGGCCGCAAGAATAATAACCCGGGTCATAGCCTCCGGGGATGTTCAAGACCTGCCCGGGGTAGATGTAATAACCGACTCCAGGGTTGGCCGCGTACATTTGGGATAAGGTTACGCCGCAATTCCTGGCAATCTTGGCCAGCCAGTCACCCGGTTGGACCACGTATCTGCTGCTGCAATAAGCGCTTGCGGAAGCGCCGCTCGCGGAAGCAAAAGTTGCAAACAGTAATACCATGATAAGGGTTAATTGGATCGTGCGCTTCGCAAACATTTTTCCTCCTTGTTGTGAAAAAAACGGATGAAGCCTATATCTATTTTACAACTTTGAAGGAGGGATTTCTAGCATCAATTTTATTTATTTTACTGGCTGGTTTTGCTCAAGTGAAAGGCAAGGAACAAAAAACGGGATAACAAGAGCTCGCTTTTAAAAACGGAAGCCCTTAATCGGTCCTATTGATACGGAGAACCGTCACCAGCGGCAGTTATCTGCAAGCAACCTGGTGGCTGATTCCGCGTCCAAAGGGCGGGCATAATAGTATCCCTGAACATATTCGCATTTTATTGATTGTAAAAATGGGATTTGATCGGCTTTCTCCACGCCCTCGGCGATCAGAATCAACCCTAAATGACCTGCAAGCGCCTTCAGGATCTCGATGATTTTCAGGCTATCTTCATTGACA
>JAABUE010000009.1 GCA_011389535.1 Anaerolineales bacterium | reverse complement strand
CTTCGCTCCGCTCAAAGTGACATGATGGTATCACGGCTTTTCCAGGCCATGCGCTTCGAGCAGGGCTTCGTCGTCCATCAGATCGACAGTGAGCCCATCGGCTACGATCTGGCCCTCATCCATGATGACCATGCGTGGGAAGAGCTCGCGCACCATCAACAGGTCATGCGACGAGACCAGCATGGTGATGGGCAGGCTCCGCAGCAGGTTGATCAGCCCGCGCCGGGCACGCGGATCCAGCCCCGCGGAGGGTTCATCCAGCACCAGGATCTGCGGGCGCATCGAGAGCACCGTCGCGATGGCAATGCGTTTCTTCTCGCCCATGCTCAGGTGGTGCGAGAGTCGGTCGCGGTAGTCGCACATGCTTACCATCTCCAGCGCTTCGTCCACCCGGGCGCGTACTTCATCTTCGGGCAGACCCATATGGAGCGGACCAAAGGCCACGTCTTCGAACACCGTCGGGGAGAAGAGTTGGTCATCGGGGTTTTGAAACACGAGTCCCACCATTGCGCGGATGGCAGGCAAATTGTCCGGTTCGACGCGCAATCCTGCGATGTTCATGTCGCCCTCTCCTGTCAATATCCCGTTCAGATGCAACATCAACGTGCTCTTCCCGGCGCCATTCGGCCCTACCAGCGCAACTTTATCGCCCTCACACAGCTTAAGCGAGACGCCCTGCAAGGCAATATGGCCATCGGGGTAATGGAAATGCAGATCTTCAACCGACAAGACGTCGCCGTCGCAGCCTTGAAAGATGGGGGTAAAAATCGGGGTGGATTTGTGGGTAACAGGCATCAGAACCTTCCTGTAAGTTGTAAAAGTAAAATGATCGCGATGGACAGCGCAGCAAAGGACCAGTCACTGCTCTTCATCACATGCGGGTTGAGCGTGCGCATTTGACCGGAATACCCGCGCGCCAGCATGGCGTTGTAGATGCGGTCGGAGCGTTCGTAGCTGCGCAAGAAAAGCTGACCAGCCATGTTGCCAGTAACGCGGGCGCGCCAGACAACGTTCCGGCCGGACCTTTGACCTGCTACCGTTGCACTACGCGATTCCCGTGCCCGGAGCAGCCGCATAACTTCGTCCGTCAGCACGAATAAATAACGATATAGGAACGCAACGATAGTGGTCAGCACCGCAGGTACGCGCAAATGCTCGAAGGCGTGGATCATATCGGGAAAGCGGGTGGTAGCGACCAATAGAATGGCAGCCTGCACCGATAACCACGAGCGCAGCAGGATGCTGCCAAACTTGACCAGGCCGTAATCGGTGGGGATGAGTACCAGGGGTCCGAGGGTCCATTCTGCCAACGGGGTACCCAACGGTGAAAAAATCGCCGAGACTGCCGCCAGCGCAAAGGGCAGTGCGATGAACGAGCGCCGGAATGAAAAATCTATACCCAGGTTAGATAGATGGTTAGCCCCCAGTAGGGCAATCCAGCACAGGCCAAAGGCCGACCAGGCCCCGTCTGGCAGCAGCGCATTGGAAAGGATGAACAGCACCGTCACCACAACCTTGACGCGCGGGTCGAGGTTGTGCAGGCGGCTTTCGGCTTGGTGAAAACGATCGAAGGCGTCAGCGTGCATAAGGTATTAATACCATAGGAATTAACCGGCGAATTTTTACTGCGGATAAAAAGAGGCGGGATATCGACCCGTCCCTCTTACCAGATTAGGTGAAGCTAGCTTGTCTTACGCCGCAAAGTCTGCCCGATAACGATCATCAGCCCCAGCAGGACCAACGCACCGACCACACCAGCCACCACCGTTGAAAGCGCCGTCTCACCCAGGAAGGGAACTGTATAATCCGGCAGGATTTGATAAGGCGTAGGCTGTCCCGACTGGAGAAAACCCATGTCTGTAGCTACGCGTTCCAAACCGTCAGGGTCCGCCGAGGCCAGCGGGGAAAGAAGCACAGCCAGCAGGGAAATTAGAACCCCGGCATAAACCCATCCGCGGCCGCCTTTAGCAGCGACAGCTTTCTTATCAAGCAGGTCAGGGCGAGTTCGCTCAATGAAGGCGAGCGCTGCCACAGTGATCACAGCTTCGCCCAGTCCAATCAGCGCGTGCACTCCCAGCATGGCCGGGACGACGATCTCAAGGCGCGAGGTGCCGCTGAGCCATAGTTGCAATGCAGCCAGGAGCGCAGAGGCTACCACTGCCAGCCAGGCTGCCACCCCCACGACAGTCAGGCGCACGCCTTTGCCCCGTCCCAGCACGCTGCGGTACAGGCCAAACCCGATCATAGCGGTCAGCAGTCCCATGTTGAAGATATTGGCGCCCATCACCAGCAGGCCGCCATCCTGAAAGAGCAATGCTTGTAAGGCAATCACCGCAGTCATGACAAGGATCCCGGCCCATGGTCCCAGCACCATGGCTGCCAGCGCGCCGCCCAAAAAGTGACCGGACGTGCCGCCTGCCACCGGGAAGTTGAGCATCTGCGCGGCAAAGATGAAGGCCGCCATGATACCCATCAAGGGAACTTGCTTCTCTCCAAGAGATTTGTTGGTCCTGGATATCGCGATCCCGACCGTGAATATGGTGATGCCCCAGAAAACCAGGGCAATGACCAGGCTGAGAAATCCGTCAGGGATGTGAAGGGGGGCAGGGGAATACAACATGATCAGCCTCCTGAATTAAAGTTTTGACACTCCGGGCACACTCCGAAGAAGGTCATGTGGCTATCAATGAAGCGAAAACCGCTGGAAGATTCCAACTCCGCATAGACTCCTTCCAGAGGAGCGTGGTCGATCTGCAATTCCGCACCGCAGTTGCGGCAGACCAGGTGGTGGTGGTCATGCTTGGCAATCTCGTAGACCAGGTGCCCGCTGCTCATATGGGCGGAACGCACCAGGCTGTTTTGAGCCAGGAATTCCAGCGTGCGATATACGGTTGCTTCTGTCAAACCGGGGATATCCTGGCTGGCGCGTTCATAGACTTCGGTCGGGGATATATGCCCGTCCGTATGGTGCAGGATGTGCAAGATTGCCATTCGTTGGGGGGTCATACGAAAGCCACGCGAACGCAACTGGGGGATGTATTGGGTGCCGCAGGTCATTGAGTTCCTTATTGCAAAAAATATCAATAACATATTATATCAAGAAGGCAAGGATGTCAAGAATAGAGCATTCCCCCATAATGCAAAAGAGACGGCATTCATCCGTCTCATTGTCAGGTGACCCCGCTCGGATTCGAACCGAGAACCAGACGATTAAGAGTCGCCTGCTCTGCCAGTTGAGCTACGGGGCCGCGCGGGGTATTATACCCCAAAGGGTAGGCGTGTCAATAAAAACGGGCGCGAGCGAAACGAGCGAAGCCGGGACCGACCCGCAAAGTAGATTCTTCCATTCTAAAGCCTGTCCGGGATAGCAGCTCGGCTGTCTCGCTTTCCGTCCAGCGGAAATGTGTCTCGGCATTGTGGGCCCAATTCAGGAGAGACTCGCGAGCGGTACCGTCAAGCTCACGCTCATCGGCCAGCAGCCTGGCGGCAGGGATACTCAATTTTTCAGAGGGATTGAGCAGGCAAAGCTCACCGCCAGGTTCAAGGACGCGTTTCCATTCTAGCAATGCCCGGACAGGATCATCGAGCAGAAAGAGCAGGTTTGTAGCCGTAACCAGGTTGAAAGTTGAAGGTTCGAAGGGAAGCGCAAACGCATCAGCTTGAGCGAGAGACGGAACCAGGCGAGAGGTAAGCAGTCCCAAATCAAAGTCCACGCCGAAGACCTTGCACCCGCGGTCAGCGAAAAGCGCCGGGAGCAGGCCAGGGCCGCAGCCCACATCTAATAGAACGGAAGCAGGCCGGGGGTTGCAGAAGGAAGCGAATTCGGCCAGGGTCCGTCCCCAGGCTGTTTTGGTCTGAATGTCGAGAAAATTGGAAAAGTCGCTCAATTCGATCCAGCTACTCCTGCAAAGGATTGATTTATCGAGCTACGCTCTCAAAACGGACATTCGCCAGAATTCGACTAACGGATGCCGCTGTCAAACAGCACAGTCAGGCGGGTGTATTCGCCCGGCAATACAGTAAAACGTTGCTCTTCAGCAAAGGGAAGCGGTTTATCGGGCGGGGTTTCGGGATGCAGGATATATTCTCCCGGAGGGAGCGGGATGTTGAAATTGCCCTGCTCATCGGTTTTAAACCGGACGATCTCTCTACCTTCGAGGCTGTTGACCGTTATAGTGGCCTGGTAGGGCTGGTCAGAACAGTCCTTTTCCTCGATCACGACCGGGCAAACAGGTCCAACCAGGGCCTGGCCGGTAATCCCGCTATCGGTTGGTGTAGGTGTCCCCAGCTCTCCACAGCTCAGCAAGGACAAAACAATGGGAGCGAGGATAAATAGTTTATATATCGCAGCCTTCTCTATTTTAGGGACTGGCCGGCCTATCAAAGAGTTCCCTACGGTTGTGTTGTGCTGGTGGAAAACAGCGTGTATGTGGGGATGGGCGTGCGCGAGGCGGTTGGTGTGGGAGTAGGCGTATCCGTGGGCATAAAGCCAGGATCCCCCTGCCAGGGCAGGTAACTGGCGAATCGTTTGATATCGTATTCACCTTTGATGTCGCGGCGTTGCAGCCAGAAGAGATTGTTTTTACCCTGGTCAGGAGTGAAGCCCAGTCCCATGGCAGCAACGTAGCCGGCAAAATGAACGTAACTGCCAACCCCGGAATTCATGATGCCAAAGGGGTAGGCAAAGCTTAGCACCTGGTCACCTGTTGCTTCTTGCAAGACTTTGCGCGCTTGTACGATCTCCATCCGTTGCACGGCTGACTCCAGCTTGGTCAAGTTGCGGTGGCTGCGGCTATGGCTGCCCATTTCCCAGCCGGCGGCGACAAGCTCTTTGAGCTGGTCGGGGGACATGTAACCTTCGGTCCCCATATAATTGCCCACGATATAGGTCACACCGGTCAGTCCATATTTCTGCATGATGGGGAAGGCGGTGGTGTAAACGCTGATGTCGCCATCATCGAAGGTGATGATGACCGGGCGAGGAGGCAGGTCAGCGCCTTCAGTGATGGCCTTGACCAGCAGCTCGACCGGGATAACCGTGTACTCCCAATCGTGGAGTAATTTCATCTGTTCTTCGAATTTCTCAGGAGGAATGTAATAAGGGTTGTTGGTGGGAGAAGTACCGAGGCGGTGATAAAGCAAAATTGGCACAACAACCGCATCAGGGCCCTGTGCCACCCAGGTAGGCGTTGGGGTAGATGTAATGGTATTCGTGGGGGTGACGGTAGGTGTAGAGATGGGAGTTGAAGTGGCCCCTGGAGTTTTGGTCAATGTTGGTGACAAGTCGATCTCAGCAGTCACTATGGGGGCAGCCACGATTGTTGTCCCGCTACAAGCTGTTAACAATATGGATATCACTAAAGTCAAAAGAATAATAAGTTGTTTCATTTGGTTTATGAAAAGTATGATGGTCTCGATACGGCGGCGGTTGAGTGCTGTGAAACGGCATATCGAAACCTGCCGCCACTCGACCATCGGCTATTGATTGAGTTCCCAGATAATGCGCAAGCCTTCCAGGGTGAGCCAGGGGGAGATGATGTCGATCACGTCAGTCTCTTTGGCGATGACTTCGGCCAGGCCGCCGGTGGCAACGACCTTCATATCGCTTCCTAACTCGGACCGGAAGCGAGTCACCATCCCCTCGACCATGCTCACGTACCCGTACAGCAACCCCGACTGCATGGCATGAACTGTGTTGCGCCCAATAACGGAGGGCGGGCGCTGCAAGTCCATACGCGGGAGTTTGGCGGCGCGTGTGTAAAGCGCTTCAGCCGCCAGGTTGACCCCGGCAGTGATCGCGCCTCCCAGATAATCGCCTTCCCTGGTGACAGCATTGAAGGTAGTGGCGGTGCCGAAATCGATCACGCAGGCCGGGCCGCCATACAGACTGACAACAGCTACAGCATCAGCCACGCGGTCCGCGCCGACGGCCCTTGGATCTTCGTAGCGGATGCGGATACCGGTCTTGACACCGGTATCGACCACCAGCGGTTCCTGTTTGAGGTATTCCTGGCAGGCCTGTACCACCCGCCCGGTCAACTGCGGGACAACCGAAGCCAGCACAATGCCAGTCACTTCGGCGACCGTCCGCCCGGCGTTTTGGAGCAGGCCGAGGAACTGCAAGCCGTATTCATCCGGCATGCGGGCGTGGTCGGTGGCCAGCCGCCAGTGACGGCCGAGTTCAGCGCCGTTGTAAAGGCCGAGGGTCAGGTTGGTGTTGCCGATGTCAATGGTCAAAAGCATGTCTGTTTGTCTCACAAGTCTTACATGTCGAGATCTGACCAGTCAGACATGTGAACCTGTCGGACTTGCCAGACATAATCCTATTTTACCGCTTCTACGATCTCCGCGACCATGTCATAGCGATGGAACTGAGGCATGATGTAAACGCCGCTGGCCCACTTTTTGAGCCCCTCAACCAGTTCTACCGCCAGTTCCACCCCGACGCGCGCGCCTTCCTCCCCGGCAGCCTCGATCCGCACCAGCATCTCGTCTGGTATGAAAATCCCCGGCACTTCATGGTGCAGGAAATTGGCGTGGCGCGTGCTGACCAGCGGCAAAAGCCCGGCCAAAATCGGCTTGTTCAACGCTCCATGTCTGGCTTCGTACTGTTCCAATAACCGCGGTCCATCCTCTGAGCGGTAGATGGGTTGGGTCAGGAAGAAATCCGTGCCGCTGAGGACTTTGCGGTGCAGGTTCTTGATCTCACGTTCAGGGTCAGGCGGGCACAGGTTGAGCGCCGCGCCGACGTAAAAATTGGTCGGCTGGCCGATGCTGGTGCCGGAATGGTCCACACCGGCGTTGAAACCCTGTTTGATGAGCTTGATCAGGCCGGAAGGAACCAGATCGTAGTTGTCCATTGCTTCGGGATAGTCGCCGATCGAAGTCGGATCTCCCATCACAACGAACACGTTGCGGATGCCAAGCGCGTGCGCGGCCAGCAAGTCGCCCTGCACGCGCAGCAGGTTGCGCCCGCGGGTGGGGAAGTGCAGGGTGGTATCCACGCCCACCTGGCGCCTGACCACATCGCACACGGCCCAGGCGGACATGCGCATGCGCGCCATGGGGCTGTCGGCCACGTTGATCACGTCCGCGCCGGCTTCGGCCAGGAGCGAAGCGCCGGCAATCAGCTTGTGGGTCGAAAGGCCGCGCGGCGGGCTCATTTCCACGGCGATGGAAAACTGCCCGTTTGTCATACGTTGGGCCAGGGGAGAGGGCTTCTCGGTTGTCAGTTCGCCTTCCTCCGTTTCGGGAGGCGCGATAAACTCAAAAGATGAGGTGTTGCAGCCCTCCGGGTTTGCGTCCAGAGCGGCGCGCATCGCGGCGATGTGGGCTGGGGTTGTACCGCAGCAACCACCGACGATGCTGGCCCCGGCCTCGCAAAAAGCCAGGGCGTAATCGCCAAAGTAATCTGCCTCGGCGGGATACATAATGCGCCCCCCAACCTGCTCCGGCCAACCCGCATTCGGTTTGACCCAGAAATGCTGGCGGCTGCCCCCCTCAGAGAGTGACTCAGCCACACTCCGCACTGGCACAGCCTGCCGCATCTGGCGCAGGATGCGCAGTAGCTGGGAAGGTCCGCCCGAACAGTTGACGCCGATTACGTCTGCGCCTTCTTCAGCCAAAACACGCGCCACCTTGGCCGGGTCATCGCCCAGCAGCGTACGGTCGTCGCGCGTAAACGTGACCGAAGCGACCACCGGCAACGCGCAAACTTCGCGCACCGCCCGCACTGCTTCCCGGACCTCATACAGGTCGGTCATGGTCTCGATCACGATCAGGTCCGCGCCCGCTTCCGCCAGGGCAGAAACCTGTTCGCCAAAAGCAGCGCGCGCTTCCTCCCGCGAAACACGTCCATAGGGTGCGATGCGTACTCCCAGCGGGCCAATATCGCCCGCGACAAAAACATCCTTGAAGGAAGCCGCCACCACGCGGCGCATAAGTTCCACGCCGGCACTGTTGATCTGAGTCAAACTTTTTTCCAGGCCATGCTTGCGCAGTTTATAACGGTTTGCGCCAAACGTATTGGTCAGGATAATCTGCGCGCCCGCTTCGATATATTCGCGATGCACTTGCGCAACAACAGCGGGGGAAGTGATATTCAGCTCATCGAAGCATTTGTCGAAGCCAACACCACGCCCGTGCAGCATGGTCCCCATCGCGCCGTCAGCCAGCAATGTGGGCCCACTATCCAATAAATCCAAGAATTTTGAGGTACTCATGAAAGTTCTCCCGGGTTTCGATAGGGCGGCGTCGGTCGAGTAATTTTGAAGGAATATATCAAGACCCGCCGCCTACGCAACCCTCGTTGTTAAGGCTGTTTGATGACCGTTAAAAGGGCGTCACTTCTTTCGATCTCATGCACGATTTTTGCATCCGGATAGGATATTCGATCCAGATCATAGCGAGTAGTAGACACTCCATAATCATACTTTTCCGCGCGTTCGGCCTCATAGGTAGAGTACAGGTTCAAATCCTCGCGCAGGTACATATCCAGCAGGTGCGCCGGGCCGTCCACCCAGATATTGGCGTCTGGCGGCGCGGTTTCGTTCAGCCAGTCCGCGGCCTCGCGATAGGACGTGCCCCAGTAATCCAGTTCGAAGCGCCGGAACGCACCCGATTCGCCACCGATAAAGGAATTGTAGTAAATGTATTCGTACGGATGCAGGCGTATAATGCCAATCACGCCTGGCAGGACGACCAGCGCGATGAGCGCGGTCTGAAGTGCAACCCATTTGATCTTGTCGAAGACAATGGCTGCCATCAAAAAGACCGGAGGCAGGATGAAGAAAATCTGGCGGAAATTATCGTACAACGGCGTGCGAGAGAGGATGAAACCTGCCAGCGGCAGGGCAAACCAGACAAGAGTTAAGACCAGCAAATCGACATATTCCCGCCTCTTCACAAAACCGGCGATTGCCACCGTCAAACCGGCAAAGAACAGCACCCAGACCGGCTCCGTCAACTGGATGCCCAACAGCATAGGCAGGTACGAGCGCGGGATGTCAGTAGATTCGTATTGTACGCCATTGAAAAGCACCTGTCCTGGCCAGGGATATTGTGACATCACTTGCAGGCTCTCGACAAAACGACCGGCTGGGTCCGGCCAAAGATAAGGCCAGGTAGCGTACATAGCGGCAAGAGCAATGCCTGCGTAGATGAGGAGGATGGGAACAGCTTTCGTGCCGTTTTTGCGGAATGCGTAGAGCGCGGCAAGCAATCCTGCCAGCGGGCCGAGGATGCGGATGGAGGTTGCGAGGCCCAGGAATATCCCGGCGGGGAGGATGGAGATTAGAGCTTGGAATGTGGTTGGGGCGATGCGGTAATACAGGTAGACAAGTAGACAAGAAAACAAGGTAAAAGAAAGGAGGCGAACTTGGATGAAGAAGGTGAAGTAGCGCTGTGTATACACTTCGGGCTCGACCTTATCGATATCCGACGCGATACGTGAGACCAGGTTCGGCTCACCCGCGGCGGCTGCGCGGACGGCGCTGTCGATCCACGAGTGGATCAAACCCACACCGAGGAATAGCACGAAAACCGAAGCAAGCCAGAGCGCGGTCAGAACGAGGAGAGTCCGCTTGGAGCGGGAAGGAAGTCCGTTTAACGAAAGCGGCCGGGGGTGGTCAAAGAGTCTCAATCCACATAAAAGAGAGAGCAGGAAAAAGGTCAGGAACGGGATGTCTTTGGGGCTGATAAAGGCGTGACCCCAAAAGAGCGGTTGGGCCGTGAAGAGGACGGTTGCTCCGAAAGCGGCGGTCTGGCTTAGCCAGCGTTTGGCAAGCGCGTAAAAGGCCCAGATGCCTATCAGGAAGGTAAAAAAATAGAGCAGGTGGCGCAAATCGGAGATGCCCCAGGGGATAATCGTTTGAAGCGCACCCGCACCCAGGCTGACAAGCATCACATAGGCAGGACCGTAGTTGTCGTAGGTGTTGCCGAACTCCGGGACTTCGCCTGTAGTGGGCCAGGTGCTATAGGCCTGGACTGACAAATCCGCGTACTTGTAGAACTTGAGCTCGTCCCACGATTCGCCATAGTGACGCACGAGCAGGATACCGAGGACGGCAATTACAAGAAGAAAAACCCGGAATGGCCAATCTTTCAAACGGAACATAGGATGATTCTACTGCTCCTCCATGCCTGTTTTTGCCTTTGTTCTACCTGCTAACCAGTCTTTCAACGCCGGACCGGTGCCCACATCCCATGGACGGATTTCTTCAGGAGGCAACACTTTGATGGATTCCAATTCTTCGCCAAGTGTGATCTCGCCCTCAGCACGGACGTGATATGCGAAAATGATCTGGTTGCGCAATTCGAAGGGGTAATGCCCGAGGAAACTGACGATCTCGGCGTCTAGCCCGAGCTCTTCCTTGACTTCACGCAGGGCGCCGTTTTCAGGGGTTTCTCCGTTCTCGAGGAATCCGGCCACGATGCCGAGCCATTTCTCGGGCCAGCCCTTGCTGCGTGTCAAAATGACTTTGCCTCCGTGCTCAACGATGGCCGCCACCACCGGGATGGGGTTATCCCAGATAACGAAATTGCAGGTAGGGCATTTCAGACGTGAGCAGCCGTCCACTTCGGCGGAGACTAAAGGCGTAGCGCATTGGGGGCAGAATTTGTAGGGCATGATATTTCCACGTAGAACGAAATACTATCTCGTTTTACAAATCATATTTGCAATAAGACCATTTCCACTTGGTCCAATCATCTACAATACCTGCTTTAACTGGGTTATTGAGCACATACTTGATGATGCGCTCCAGTTCAGCTGCATCGCGGACAAAGTGATCGTAATTCTCGTGCTGCCAGAATGCTCCTGTCCGACCCAGTACTTGGTTGGCCTGTTTAGCAGAATTTCGCTTTATGTTATGCATAATTTGGGTAAGGCTATAATCTGTAGCTTCCGTTTTTTTATAGGGAGTCAAGACAAGGTGGACGTGATTCGGCATAAGGCAAAACGCTTCCACATCAAACCATTCACCATCGTGATAACGAATTGAATTGGCAACAATTTCTGCTACAAAATCTTCTTGCAAGTAAAACGGACCATGTTTTGTGGAATGTAGAGCATCGTCCCATATGTCAAAAAGTTTGCGATGCTCAAGATCACGCAATTTAAGCCTGTCATCATTGTTTGATATTTTTAAAAGTCTTTGTTCAAGCTTTAGAGTTTCGGCCTTCAATTGCTCAATCACCGCAGCCGGTAAAGACCCTGCCAAACGAAAATTTACAAGGAAAGTCGCCCCTCTCGGTTGAAAGTGAGGCAGATTTCGCCGATAGTATTCGCGGTAATCAAGATTTTTCATGTCAGTTCGTAGAGCGAGATAATATCTCGCTCTACACCATCATTCTATTTCATCAACTGTTCCACACGGGACTCGCCAACGCTGTAATATTTGGCGTCCTTGTGATGGACGATGATAGCCGCGGTGGATTGCTCGGGGATCAACTGGTAGGCTGGCGAAAGGGTCATGCCCAGTTTTGTCTCGACCGCAGGCAACAGGTCAAAGACTTTGCGGTGATCTTCGAGTTCAGGGATGGCGGGATAGCCCCACGAGTAACGTTTTCCCTGTTCCTCGCCAATACCAAGCTCGCGGCGGATGTGGTGGTGCAGGTATTCGGCGGTCGCTTCGGCGGTCTGAACGGCCAGCCCGTGGGTGAAGTAAGCTTCGGAGTAATCGCCTTTGGCCTGCATGGCATCGAAACGCTCGGTGGCTTCCAGCCCGACGGTGACGACCTGGAGGGCGACCACGTCCATCTGACCGGAGTCGACGCTGGCGAAATAGTCCGAGAGGGCCAGGTAATCGCCGTATGGCTGGCGGGGGAAGGAGAAGCGAGTCAGGATTTGCGGGTTGCCCGTTCCATTTAGTGTGGCAGGTTCATAGATGAGCAGATCGTTGCCATCCGCCTGGCAGGGGTAGTAACCATAGACGGCCTGCGGTTTGAGCCAGCCGGTTTTCAGGGCTTCACGCTTCATCTTGTCCAGGCGGGCGTCGAATTCTTTTTGCAGCTTTTTCCACTCTTCGCCGTGCGCGTTCTTCGCGCCCCACGACAGGCGGTAGAGTTCGTTGCGGCTCAGGTGCTGAAAAACAATTTCCAACGGCATCTCTTTGACAACCTGCTGGCCGAATTTGACAGGCGCTCTAATGGGAGCCGGGATGATCGTGCTGCGCTCTTTAGGTGAATCTTCTGCCCGTTTTTGGGAGGCGCGGCCCATTTCCATATCCGCATCGCGGCGGGTACGGGCAAGCAGTTCCTCGCGCTTCTCAGGGACGATGAGCTGATCCATCGTCTCCAGGCCTTCGAAGGCATCCTTGCAGTAGAAGACGCCGGGGTCGTAAGCTTCACCATCTTCGGTGAACAGGATGCGGCGGCCAAAGCGACGGTTGATGGCTGCGCCGCCGACCAGCACGGGAATCTTGTGCCCGCGCCGCTGCAACTCGTTGACGATCAACGGCATCTGCTTCGATGTTGAGACCAGCAGCGCCGACAGGCCGATCGCGGTGGCATTAACCTCGGCAGCCCTGGAAATGATCGTCTCCGCCGGGACCTGCTTGCCGAGATCGATCACATCGTAACCATTATTGGCCAGGATGGTCTTGACCAGGTTCTTGCCGATGTCATGCACGTCGCCGTAGACAGTGGCGATGACAACCAGTCCCTTGCTGACACCTTCGACTTTTTCGAGGTAGTTTTCGAGGTGGGCAACGGATTTCTTCATCACCTCGGCAGATTGCAGCACGAAAGGCAGGATCAACTCGCCAGCGCCGAACTTGTCGCCCACTTCTTTCATGGCGGGGAGGAGGGTGTTGTTGAGAATATTAACAGCTACTTCATGACGAGAGTTCGCCCTCATCCCCATCCCTTCCCCCCTCGGGGGAAGGGAGTTATTCCCCTCTCCCTGCGGGAGAGGGGTTAGGGGTGAGGGAGCGAGTCGTTCTTCCAACTCGTTCCAAATCACATTCAGCACTTCTTCGGTCTTATTCGTAATATCGCTATTCCAGAAGCGAATTACTTTAATACCTTTTTCTTGCAGGGTTTTGGTTTTTTCTTCATCGTATTTCGCCTGCTCATCTTTTAGATGCTGACTGCCATCTAACTCAAGCACAAGTTTGGCTTCATGACAGTAGAAATCCAAGATATAGCCTGCAACCGGATGCTGACGCCGGAATTTTGCATCGTGAACAGCACGGTTACGCAATAGATTCCAGATCAGTTGTTCAGGGTCGGTGGCGTTTTGGCGTAACTCACGAATGCGAGCTTTTAGTTCTTCAGGAAGGCGAGGGTTGTATTTGCGAGGTTTCTCGCCCTCATCCCCGTCCCTTCCCCCGAGGGGGGAAGGGAGTTGTTCCCCTCTCCCTGCGGGAGAGGGGCCAGGGGTGAGGGAGCGATTGATGATCTCATCAATATCCGCTTCCACGCCTTCTTTATGCCGGTGGACAATGCGCCAGTGCAAGCGCTGTTCGGGGCTCATGCCTTCGGTGGGATTAGAGACTGCGGCCTGCTCGGTGGGTGTGGCATTTTCGTAGTGCTCGATATAGCGCTGCAGGGCATCCGGGCGGCGGTTGAAGATCAGGTCTTCGGCCAGTTCTTTTTCTTCGGCGGGGATATCGGCGTAGGGCGTGACATGGGCCGGGTTGATGATCGCCATATCGAGGCCAGCCTTGACACAATGGTATAGCATGACCGAGTTAAGCACCGGACGGGAATGAGCGGACAACCCGAACGACAAATTCGATACACCTAAGGATGCCAGCACACCGGGCAGGTTCTGCTTGATCAGCCGGATGCCTTCAATGGTTGCAATCGCGGACTCGGCAAATTCCGGGTCACCGGTGGCGAGGGTGAAGGTCAAGGTGTCGTAGACCAGGTCTTCGGGCTTGAGTCCGTGCTCATTGACGGCGATATCGTAGATGCGTTTGGCAACTTCGAGTTTCTTCTCAGCGGTCTTGGCCATGCCGTTCTCGTCGATGGTCAGTACGATGACGGCGGCGTTGTGCTGTTTGGCCAGCGCAAAGATCTTTTTGGCCTTCTCAGGCCCGGATTCGAGATGCGTGGAGTTGATCAGGCAGCGGCCGGGAGCAGTCTTGAGCGCGACCTCGAGCACGTCCAGCTCGGTGGTGTCGATCACCAGCGGGACGTCCACGCCCATTTCGAGCTTTTTGACCACCTTGCGCATCAGCTCGACCTCGTCGGGGCGCTCGGTGACAGCGGTGGAGATGTCGAGGGCATGCGCGCCGAATTCCACCTGTTCGCGGGCGATCTCCAGGATGGGGTCGTAATCTTCTTCAAGCAACAGCCGCTTGAATTTGCGCGAGCCTTGCGCATTGCAGCGCTCGCCGATCAAGGTTGGCGGGGGGTCCTGTCGCATGGCGATGGCCGACATGGCGGAGGCAAATTTGGGTTCGGATTGAAGCGGGCGGGCCGGGTGCGGGTGTCCGTTTAATTTGTCCACCAGAAGTTTCAGGTGCTCGGGCGTCGTCCCACAGCATCCGCCCACAACCGAAATGTTGTGCTTGGTGACGAATTCGTACATGTCATTCGCGAACGGTTCGGGCTCGAGCGGGTAGACGGCCTGTCCGTCCACATTGAGCGGCAGACCGGCATTGGGGATACAGGAGACAGGCAGGGTCGCGTTTTCGCCGAGCACGCGGATGGGCTCTCGCATGTGCTCGGGGCCGGTGGAGCAGTTCAGGCCGATGACATCGATGCCGATTCCTTCGAGAATGGTCAGGGCCGCATTGACGTCGGTGCCGAGCAGCATGCGGCCGGTCGTGTCGAGCGTGACCTGGGCCTGGATCGGCAAGTAGTAGCTGGTCTCGTCAAAGGCCTGGTGGATACCGGTAATGGCGGCCTTGACCTCGAGAATATCCTGCGAGGTCTCGATCAGCAGCAGGTCGACCCCGCCGCTGATCAGACCAACGGCCTGCTCCCGGAATACGTCGGCCAATTCATCGAACCCCACGTTGGAGAGCTCGGGGTCGTTGGCAGAAGGGAGTTTGCCGCTCGGGCCTATCGAGCCTGCCACGAACTTTGGAGACTGGAGACTGGAGAACTCGTCGGCGAGGCGGCGAGCGAGAAAGGCAGCGGCTTCGTTGATCTCGATGACGCGGTCACCCAGGCCGTATTCGGCCATGGTAATGCGGTTGGAACGGAAGGAGTTCGTCTCGATCACGTCCACGCCAACTTCGAGGAACGAGCGGTGGACTTTTTCCACGGCTTCTGGGTATGAGATGACCAGGTAGTCGTTGCAGCCGTTGTAACCTTCGCCGCCGAAGTGTTCGGCGGTCAGGTCCTGGTTTTGTAAACTCGTGCCCATCGCGCCGTCGAAGACGAGAACCTTCTTTTCGAGGGCGTCGAGGTAGGTGCGGTTGGTGTATTTACGATTATTCATGTTGTTTCCTTCACGAAATGATTTCACTCAGACAAACTTTCTCGGCCACAGATTTCACGGATTTTTCTCTTTCGAACCGCCAAGGGAAAATCTTTGGGTTTTCTTTGCGGTCTTGGCGGTTTATTCTAATTTCACACTTTCAGCATCTTCCAGCACCGACTTCGCCCACGCATTCACATCTTCACAATAAATTTGCGTGTTCTCCACGCGAACGTCCAAAATCGTCTTCGTCCAAATCGTTTTGTTGATAACGGACACCCCATCCCTCGATTTAATCTTAAACGTGCGCCTGCCGCTGTCCACCAGATCCTTGTTTTGTTTCCTGATATAAGCGGGTGGCTTCTTTTCAACCAGGAATTCTCGCAACAGCTCGCGCTCGTGCAGCCAGCCATCACGGGTCAATTTGCCGGAGTGCTGCAGCATGTAGGCTGCAACCGTGAGATGATGGACAGCGCCATAACCTGCGTCGGTAAACTCGAGCACGAGAAACTCATCGAAGCGCGTTTTGCATGCAATCTCAGGCGCGCCACATTCGGGGCAATTCATCAGTACTTCACTCATTTCTATAAGCATCTCGGTGGTCGAGTAGTGCGCGACTATCGTCGCGCACGTATCGAGACCACAAATTTCAGATAAACTATTAACTGTTGGTCTCGATACGGCGGACGAGCGCCGCCTACTCGACCAACGGATTGCCTGACAACAAAATCGCCTCTCGAAAATGAGAGGCGACATGAAATATATAGCCATCTCTCATCTTCCAGACATATCGTCTGCCGGAGTTGGCACCTGGATTAGTTCAATAGTTATGTAGTTGCTTAGTTCTGTAGTTGATAACTATCCAACGACCGAACTAATAAACTGGCGAACTAACATCGGTTGCCGAGGCTTCACAGGGCCGGTCCCTCAGCCTCTCTGGATGAGCACAGAAGTATCGAATTGTCCCGGGAGTTTATCATACTGGACAAGGATTGTCAATTTTCGTTTCACTTGACGCAGGGGAGAGAAATGTGCTAGACTCATTACAATTAAGTTTTCCCTTAACAGAGTAGGCAACGAAAATATATGAATAATGTCGAAACCCTCCACGCCTTTGAACAGATCAAACTCCTGTCGGATGCAAGACGGTTACAGATCCTGCGCCTGTTAATGGCCTCCCCCGCCAGCCTTACACAACTTGCCCGCACTCTCGGCCAGTCACCGGCCTGGGTACGCCATCATATCCTGGCGCTCGAAAGCGCAAAGCTGATCGAGCTGAGCGAAGTCCGTATCACCGGCAAGGTCACGGAAAAGTTTTATCGCGCTAAAGCAGGCGCTTTCCTGTTGCAGGAAATGATCCTGCCCGAAGGCGATAAACCGGCGATCGTCTTTTCCGGCAGCCACGACCTGGCCCTCGAAAAGATCAGCGCGCAGATCGCCGATCATCTCACCCTGTTAACACTGCCGGTTGGCAGCCTGGACGGGCTCGTCAACCTGCGCCAGGGCTTGTGCCAGATTTCCGGCGCGCACCTTCTCGATAAGACCGGCGAGTACAACGCGCCTTTCGTCCGCCACCTTTTCCCCGACCGCGCGATGGACCTGGTGACTCTCGCCTATCGCACCCAGGGACTGGTGCTCGCGCCGGGCAACCCAATCGGAGTTCGGGGCATAGCGGACCTGGCCCGGGCCGGCCTCCGTTTTATCAACCGCAACCCCGGCTCGGGGACCCGTCTCTGGCTGGATAATGAACTCGAACAGCTGGGAATACCATCCGAAACAATCGACGGATACGAGCACATCGTTAACACGCACACCGAATGTGCCCGAGCCATTGCCAGCAGGGAAGCCGATGCTGCGTTAGGACTGCAAGCCTCCGCTCTACAATACAATCTCGATTTCATCCCGCTCTTCGAAGAACGTTACGACCTGGTCCTGCCGCGCGAACAGGAAAATGCCCTGTCTCCGCTGCTGGAACACATCCAAACCGTTGCATTCCGCCGCGACCTGAACGTACTGACTGGCTATAACACATCCCACAGCGGCGAACAAATCCCAATCTAAGGAGATAAAGATGAGACTCAGCGCACGAAATGTATTGAAAGGCAAAGTTCTCAAAGTCGTCAAGGGGGCAGTCAATTCAGAAGTTGCGCTGGAACTGCCCGGCGGCGCCCAGGTCGTTTCGATCATTACCAACAGCTCTGTCGAAAATCTGGGACTGGAGGAAGGCAAGGAAGCTTTCGCAGTTATCAAAGCCTCCAATGTGATGGTCGCTGTGGATTAACTGCGCAGTCCAGCCCATCGATTCATCTCACCGGAGAGACTTCATGAAAACCACTCAACTCACATTTCTACTTTTCACTGTCCTCGCGCTTGCGCTAACGGCTTGTGGTGGCGCTCCCGCACCCGAGGCCCAGGTCATGGCCGAAGCCCCTGCCAACCCGACCCTCATCCTGGCGACCACCACCTCCACGCAAGACTCCGGCCTGCTCGACGTGCTCGTGCCTGTGTTCCAGGAACAGACCGGCTATACCGTCCAGACCGTGGCAGTCGGCACCGGCGCAGCGCTGGCGATGGCTGAAGAGGGCAATGCTGATGTGTTGCTGGTCCACGCGCCAGCCTCTGAAAAGGCGCTGATGGAGGCCGGCTGGGGTAAGGACCGCTTCCTGGTGATGCACAACGACTTCGTTATCGTTGGCCCGGCGGACGATCCTGCTGGCATCAAAGACACATCCACCACGGTGGAAGCCTTCCAGAAGATTGCCGACGCTGGCGCCAACTTTAGCACCCGCGGCGACGACTCGGGTACCCACAAAATGGAAATCAGCCTGTGGGGCAAAACTGCCGTCGACCCGAACGGGCAGGCCTGGTACATCGACTCTGGCCAGGGCATGGGCGCTACGCTGACGATCGCCTCTGAAAAGCAGGCCTACACCCTGACCGATCGCGCCACCTACCTGGCCAGCAAAGAAAATCTCGACCTGGAAATCCTTTTCGAGGGTGACGCTGCCCTGCTGAATGTGTACCACGTCATCACCGTAAATCCCGAGAAATGGGAAAAAGCGAACTACGATGGCGCGATTGCCTTCGCCAAGTTCATGACCGATCCTGCCACGCAGGCTACCATAGGTGAGTTTGGTGTGGATAAATTCGGACAGCCGCTGTTCTTCCCCGATGCGGATAAGACCGACGCTGACCTTGGATTAGATTAACGTACGCCGCTGGACGGGGGTCTGCCTGCACCGTGCAACAGGCACGCATGAGACCCCCGTCGAACACCATAACTATGATTTTAGACGCTGAAGTCTTCCAAATTACCCTCCTGTCCCTGCAAATCTCGGCCCTGGCGACCGGGCTGAGCCTGTTAATCGGCCTGCCGTTTGGCACCCTGCTGGCGTTAGGAAAATTCCCCGGGCGCTCCTTTCTGCTAAGCATGGTCAACACCGGCATGGGACTGCCGCCCGTGGTTGTTGGCCTGTTTGTAGCCATGATGCTTTGGC
This sequence comes from Anaerolineales bacterium, assembly GCA_011389535.1. Classification (GTDB taxonomy): domain Bacteria; phylum Chloroflexota; class Anaerolineae; order Anaerolineales; family Villigracilaceae; genus JAABUE01. The sequence continues at coordinate 21,164 of JAABUE010000009.1, read as the reverse complement.
GTTCCGGTCCGCTGGGGGATTTACGGCTGATCTATACCCCAACAGCTATTATCATTGCCCAGGTAGTCATTTCTTTCCCCGTGGTCACTGGCCTCACCGCAGCTGCGCTGCAGTCACTAGACCCACGTTTACGCCTGCAACTCTACGGCCTGGGCGCCTCGCGCGGACAAATGATCTTTTCATTGTGGCGCGAATCCCGGCTGCCACTGCTGGCCGCATTGATGGCCGGCTTCGGCTCGGTCATCTCGGAAGTGGGCGCATCCATGATGGTGGGGGGCAACATCCGCTACCAGACGCGCGTGCTGACAACCGCTATCGTTCTCGAGACCGGCAAAGGCAACTTCGACATCGCCATTGCCCTTGGGCTTCTGTTATTGACGATCACCTTCCTGGTCAACTGGGCGTTGACCTGGATCCAGCAACGGGGCGCACGCCGATGAAACAGCTCGTCGAAATCCGTGATCTGCTGGTCAAACGCGGGCGCCATCCCGCCCTGCAACTTGACTACCTGGCCATTGATAGGGGGGAAGTACTGGCCATTGTCGGGCCCAACGGAGCCGGGAAAAGCACCCTGCTGCTGACACTGGCGCGCCTGCTTAAACCGGAGCAAGGCGAAATTCTGTTTAATGGCCAAGCGACCCGCTTTGAGTCCGATACGGATTACCGGCGCAGGATCGCGTTGGTGATGCAAGATCCACTGCTGTTCGACACATCCGTGTTCGATAATGTTGCTTCCGGTCTGCGTTTTCGGGGGGTTGAAAAAGATGAAATTCGTCAGCGTGTACCACTCTGGCTGGAGCGTATGGGCGTGGCCCACCTGTCGAAACGGCGGGCAGGCCAGTTATCTGGTGGTGAGGCGCAACGCGTCAGCTTGGCGCGGGCGTTAGTGCTGGAACCGCAGTTACTTCTCCTGGATGAACCATTCTCGGCGCTCGATCCACCCACGCGGACAGGTCTGCTAGACGACCTGGGAGCGCTGTTGTCAGAAACCGACACCACAACAGTTTTTGTAACACATGACCTGCCCGAAGCAGCCCAAGTGGCAGAGCGAATGGCCGTTATTAGTGGAAACCGCTTGCGTCAGGTGGGGAAGCCGGTAGACTTGTTTGCGTCGCCGATAGATCAAGAAGTGGCGCAATTCTTGCATCACAAAACGTTCGTTAATTCCGGGCCTTAATTTAACGGCGAACCCCGCGAGGGTTCGCGGGGCTGCCTTAGACCAACTCAGAGGAGGAGAGAGAATGTTGTAAGCTTCGTTGTGGTTGCGATGGTGGTCTATTTATGCAGGTTCGTGGGCAGGGTTGGTACCGCACCACACACAGACAGGCTTATCGAACATGGTATTGCATTGCACCGCGTTTGAGCAACGGCTGGCTAGGATGCGCGGTGGTTGTTCAGGGAGATGCTCGGCTGGATAGACCACTTCATTTTCCAGCGCAATCTCGTGTCCGACGTGCTCGCAATACTTCAGCATTTTTACTTGCCAACTTCGTATCGCCATATCAGCCTCCTGCTACTTTTCTATTGTATGCAAACCTGCAGGTGCAAGCCAGTGACAGCCTTCCCAAATTTGTATGACAAATTGCCTAATTAGGATGACCTGTCTCGCATTTATCCACTTTAAAGTCATGTTTTGCGCAGTTGAATAAAAGATTCCCAAAAATAAGGGCAGCTGCAAAACCGCTGCCCTTATTTTCAGTATCTTTTCACGAACTTCGTAAGTTCTAAAAGTTTAAACGGGTGTGAGACGCAAGACCTGACCGCCGTCTGTGATGAGGTAGACTTCGCCGGCTTCGTCCTGACCGAAGGAGGTGATACTCCCCGGCGCGCCAAACAGGACCTGGTTCTGCCAGCCTCCGTCGGAACGGATCAGGCCCCAGACGGTGGTCGAGCAATAATCGCCGTACAGGTAGATCCCGTTCCATTCAGGCATCGATCCGCGATACACATAGCCACCGGTTACAGAGCAGCCTTCGCCATGGCTGTATTCAGCCACAGGCGGGACGAGCTGCGCATCCTGCGGTGGAGTACCTTCGAATGGTTGGGTGCCTTCGAAATAATCCCAACCGAAATTCATCCCACCGGGTGTACCCGCAGCGACATAATCGATCTCCTCCCGGCTCCCCTGACCGACGTCACCGATGAACAAATCACCGTTGGCTCTGTCAAAAGAGAAGCGCCAGGGATTGCGCAAACCGTAGGCCCAGATTTCATCCCCGAAAGGGTTATCCGGTGGGATGGCATAGGGATCACCCGAATCCACGTCCAGGCGCAGGATCTTGCCCAGCAGCGTATCCAGTGACTGAGCGTTTCCTTGTGGATCGCCCGCTGAGCCGCCATCCCCCAGCCCGGCGTATAGATAACCATCCGGCCCGAAAGCCAGCACGCCGCCATTGTGGTTGCGGAAGGGCTGGCTCACGTTCAGCAAAACGACTTCGCTGTCAGGGTCGGCAGCATTGGGATCTGTTGTACACTGATAGCGTGCAATGACGGTATCACCGTTCAAGTCCGTATAATTAACAAAGAAAAATCCATTTTCCGCATAGTTCGGATGAAAAGCCATCCCGAGCAAGCCTTGTTCGTTGCCGCTGCTGCCAACGCGTTCAACGATATCCATAAAGGGCGTCTCGAGCAACTGTCCATCCTGGAAAACACGGATACGCCCGGGTTTTTCGATGATTAACAACCTGCCTGAACCGTCACCCGCGTGTTGCAGGTCTACGGGGCGCTCAAGGCCGGAAACGACCGTTTCCCAGGTATAAGCGTCCGGGTTGGGGAAAGTTGCCACGTTGGTCGGCGTGGGCGGAACGGTGGAAGTTTCGCTGGGGGGCAGCATTGTGGCAGACTCCGTCGGAGGCGCGTCCGTTTCCGGATTAACGGTGGCAGGCGCAAGAGTGGGTGGAGCCGGAGTGGATGTAGATTGGCAGGCGACCAGGAACACTGTTAAAAGTACGATCAAAACCCTCTTCATTTTCATATCCTAATTTTCGTCATCCATCTCCACGGCTTCTGCATCTACAATATCATCCAGGCCTTCAACCGAGTCCATGTTGCTGGTCAGTCTCTTCATATGTTCCTCCACCACTTCTGGTGGACAAAATTCGATAAACATATAGGCGCCCATAGAAACAATCGCCACATCGTCGAGCGCACTCACGCCAGGGACGAGGGCGATCAGATCGAAGGGATAAACCAGGTAGGCCAGGGCCGCTATGGGTATTAGCTTGAGAAACGGGTTGACCCGCCTGTCGCCCATCAGGCGGACGATGAGTTTTACGCGTAACACCAGGTCACGCAACATGCCGCCACTGGGGCGGACAGATAAATTGTCAGATTTTTTATTTGCCATTCAAAGCTCCTTATCTTAGTTAGTTATTATAAATCTACTCTTGCAACTTTTTATGGATTTATACATCAAATAGGGGATAACCACTATAGGAGATTTTTACATGGAAATGATCATTGACTTCCCCGGTGGCGCCCGCGTAGACGCTCACTTTGGCCCTTACACGATCCCAACCGACCAACCCCCAACCGGCGGCGGTGATGGGTCGGCGCCCACTCCGTTTGCCGTGTTCCTGTCCTCGATGGGCACTTGCGCGGGTATTTATGTACTGGGCTTTTGCCGCCAGCGCGGACTCTCTACCGATGGCATTCGCATCGTGCAGCGCATGCACAGCAACCCGCTGACCGGTATGGTGGGCAAAGTCGATCTTGAGATCCAGGTGCCGGCTTCCTTCCCGGAAAAATACCGCCCTTCGCTGGTCAAGTCGGCAGAACTATGCGCCGTGAAAAAACACTTCGAGCACCCGCCTATGTTCGATATCACAACGAAAGAAGTTGCGTTGGCGTAAATTTTTCATATGTCATTGCGAGACCCGAGTAGCAGGTTTCGCAATGACACATTCCTCACCTATGCTTGAATGTCCCAAGCCTTAAAAATCCGCATAGGTTCCATGATGGGGGATATTCTTCAGATCGTATGGCGTGACCTGATACACGTGGTAGTTCAACCAGTTCGCAAATAACAGGTTGGCATGTCCGCGCCAGCGCACCAGCGGCGGGCGGGACGGGTCATCGTCCGGGAAGTAGTTCCCGGGAACCGGAATGGGAAGTCCCTGTTTAAGATCCCGGTCATACTCGCCTTTTAACGTCAGGGGATCATACTCCGAGTGACCGGTGACGTACACATGCCGTCCATCGCGAGAGGCGGCCAGGTACACGCCCGCATCTTCCGAAACGGCCAGCAGCTTCAAGTCATCTATCTTTTCAATATCCTCCACCCGGACTTCGGTATGCCGCGAGTGCGGCGCAAGGAAAGTATCATCGAAACCGCGCAGCAGCTTCTCATTGCGGACAAGGACGTTGTGCTCGAATACCCCAAACATCTTTTGGGGAAGCGGATATTTCGGGATACCGTAGCGGTGATAAAGACCCGCCTGCGCGCCCCAGCAAATGTACAGGGTGGAAAAGACGTTGCTTGCAGCCCAATCCATGATGGCGCGCAGTTCATCCCAGTATTCCACTTCCTCGAAAGGCAGGTGCTCCACCGGCGCGCCGGTGATGACCAGGCCGTCGAATTTCTGCTCGCGTACCTGCTCCCAGGTCTGATAATGGGCGATCAGGTGATCGGAAGCCGTATTCTTTGGTTGGTAAGTGGCCGTTTGTAACAGGCTGATTTCCACCTGCAGAGCGGAATTGCCCAGCAAGCGTAACAACTGCGTTTCGGTTTCGATCTTGGTGGGCATCAAGTTCAGGATGGCCACACGCAGCGGGCGGATATCCTGGTGCTCGGCGCGCTCGTGGCCCATGACGAAGATGTTTTCGCGCTCCAGGATGACCCGGGCAGGTAGAGTGGTTGGAATTCTGACTGGCATAAAGAACTCCTAACGCAGGGCTTGGTCCAGATCCCACAGGATATCGTCGATGTCTTCGATGCCAACGCTTAAACGGACGAAATCAGGACTGACCCCGGCAGTTACCTGTTCATCCGCGGAAAGCTGGCTGTGGGTGGTGCTGGCCGGGTGGATGGCCAGGGACTTGGCATCCCCCAGGTTGGCAACGTGGCTGAAAAGTTTTAAACTGTTGATGAACTTTGCGCCCGCCTCCCGCCCGCCCTGAACGCCGAATCCGACCATCGCGCCGGGTCCTTTGGGCAGGTACTTCTGCGCCAGTCCGTGATCGGGATGGCTTGCCAGCCCTGGATACTTGACCCAGTTAACCTTAGGATGGTCCTCGAGGAACTCAGCAACCGCCTGCGCGTTGGATACATGCTGCTCCATGCGCAGGCTCAATGTTTCCAGCCCCTGGATCAGCAGCCACGAGTTGAACGGCGATTGGCATGCGCCGATATCTCGCAAAATCCCGGCCCTGGCCTTGGAAATGAACGCCAGCGGCCCGAAATCATCCGCGTAGGAAACGCCGTGGTAGGAAGGATCGGGTTCGGTGAAGTTCGGGAATTGTTCGTGCTGCCAGTCGAAGTTGCCGCCGTCCACGATTACGCCGCCCATGCTGGTGCCATGCCCGCCGATGTACTTGGTGGTCGAATGCGTGATGATGTTCGCACCCCACTCGAACGGCCGGCACAGATATGGAGTTGCCAGGGTGTTATCGATCATCAACGGGATGTGATATTCCTGCGCAACTTTGGCCGCTGCTTCCAACGGAAAAACGTTCACCAAGGGATTGCCCAGCGTCTCACCGTAGATGATCTTAGTGTTTTCTTTTACGGCGCGGCGAAAATTCTCCGGGTCAGCCGGGTCTACGAAAGTCACGTCGATGCCCAGGCGCGGAAACGTGAATTTGAACTGGCTGACCGTCCCACCGTACAGCGTAGCCGCCGAGACGATATGGTCGCCTGCCTGGCAGATCGCAAAGATGGCCGTCGTCTGCGCGGCATGACCCGAGCTGACTTCCAGCGCCCCCACGCCCCCTTCCAGATTTGCCATGCGCTGCTCGAGTACGTTGCTGGTCGGGTTGCTGATGCGGGTGTAGATATTTCCCGTTTCCTCGAGCGCAAACAGGCGGGCAGCGCGCTCGGTGCTCTGCAGGTTGTAGGCTGTGGTCTGGTAAATCGGCACCGCCCGCGAACCGGTTGTCGCTTCGGGGATATATCCCGCATGCAGTTGGCGGGTGCTGAATCCTAACTTTCGCTCAGGGTTGTTGTGATGGGTCATGGAAGCCTCCTTTGGTTAATTTCCGCCCATTACCCGGAAGAGGAAAACAAAAACCTCTTCTGGGAGGTAAGAAGAGGCTGCGCGCTTCATCTTATCTTCCAGAATCATCTGCCGGAGTTGGCACCGTTTTAGCTCTCAGCTTTTGGCGATCAGCATTTAGCCAAAGGCTAAACGCTGATTGCTGACAGCTTAATCGCTAACCGGTTGCCGAGGCTTCACAGGGCCGGTCCCTCAGCCTCTCTGGATAAGAGCGAATTTTCAGTTGTTAGGGCGGGTTTATATCACAAGCAGCCATTCGAGTCAAGCGCGGCTTCTGTACGTTATAATTCAGACATGCCCTATCTAATAGACGGACATAACCTGATCCCAAAAGTTGGACTGCGCCTGGATTCATTCGACGACGAATTGGAACTGGTGGATCTCTTGCGGGAATTTTCCAGGTTACACCGCAGGCAGGTGGAAGTCTATTTCGACGGCGCTCCTGCGGGTCAGGCCGGGACCCGTGGCATGGGCACCGTTAAAGCGACCTTCGTCCGCGCCGGGACGACCGCCGACGCCGCCATCGCCCGGCGGCTCAAAAGGCTGGGGCGCGCCGCCAAAAACTGGACCGTGGTCAGCTCCGACAGGCAGGTGCAGGCCAATGCGCGTGAAGCCCGCGCTGAAGTGCTCTCGTCCGAGGGGTTTGCCCGTCTGCTGCAACAGACGCCGCGCGTAGAGAACAGCAAACCCGCCCAGGACCGCAAAGTCTCACCAGCCGAAGTGGATGAGTGGTTGAAAATCTTCGGCTCGAAAGGACACAGGACTGAGTAGGAGTTTCGGGGGATCAAATTAGACAATTTTGCCCTTATTTCTAATCTTAATTTAATGTTATCCGGGTTGTTTAGGTGTATATTATTGCTAACGACACCTGCCCTCCCTTTTATTGGTATTTAGGTGTCACCCACCGAACAATCTGAACAGCATGCCCCCCCCATGTTGAACAGACGGTGGTGTCCCTCCCCCCTCAAGACCAGCAGGCACTTCGGTGCCTGTTGGTCTTTAAGGTGGCCTCTTGGTGACAGTCGCTTCAAAGTGACTGTCACCTTTTGTTGAATGTATAATATCCCCATGACCACCGCTTACACGTTTGTCCCTTCCCCTGGACATGAATATCCTGATCATCCTGAACGCCCGGGTCGTCTGGACGAACTCACTCCCAAGCTTGATTCTTTTTCTGCAACCCGTCTCGAATCCGTTCCCGCCAAACAGGAAGACATTGCACGCGTGCACCTCCCACGCCTGATCAGCGGGCTGGAGCGCGTCTGTCGTGAGCAGGCACCCGGCATTATTGACTACGCCCCAACCTACGTCGCCCCGACATCCTATGACGATGCCCTGCTAGCCGCTGGCGCGACGCTGGTATGCGCGCGAGCTGTGCTTAATGGAGAAATTGATAATGCCTTCGCTATCGTCCGGCCGCCGGGGCACCACGCCGAACCCGATAAGGCAATGGGCTTTTGCCTGTTCAACAACGTAGCGGTAGCCGCAAGGGATGCGCTGGCGCAGGGAATGGAGCGCGTTCTGGTGGTGGATTACGATGCCCATCACGGCAACGGCACGCAGGCGGCTTTTCTGAATGATGAGCGCCTGGCCTATCTCTCTACGCATCAATGGGGCATTTATCCTGGCACAGGCTGGTTCGAGGATGCGCCCCACGCCAGGAAACGGATTGTCAATGTACCTCTGCCCGCTTATGCGGGGGATCAGGCCTTCGCACGGATCACGGATGAGATCATCCAACCGATGGTAGAAGCATTCAGACCGGAGATGATCCTGGTCTCGGCCGGGTTCGATGCGCACTGGAATGATCCTATTACAGCCCTGGGACTTTCGTCGGCAGGATTTTTCCAAATTTCGAAACGGCTGGTGGAGCTAGCTGCCGAGCATTGCGGCGGGAAGATCGTCTTTGTACTGGAGGGCGGTTACCAGCCGGTCAACGTCGCCAACGGAGCTGGAGCGGTCTTTTCAGCGCTGGCAGGCAAGACGCAGGAATTCGATGCGGGTGATCCCAGTCCGCGCGGGGAGCCGGAGGTCGACTCCCGTCTGGAGGAAGTCCGCAGGTGGCATGGGTTTTAAGTTTGTCCCTGAGCGGAGCCGCCGTTGGTCGAGTCGTCTTCAAGTTGTACCGTAACCGGGCGGCGCAGTCGAAGGGCATTTTTTGAATACACACGCGTTTCCCCCTTCGGGGACGATGCGACTGCGTTGCACTCCGCTCAGCGCCAATGAAATTTTGATAAAATTCCCCCAGCATTCATTGAGGAGGCACGATGGCCCGCAGAAGCAAAGGATTTATCGAACTGGAATGGACCTGCCCAAATTGCAACACGCGCAACAAGGGCTTTGAAAAGACCTGCGTGAACTGCGGCGCGCCACAGCCCGAAGATGTGCAGTTCGAAGCGCCGGCTGAAAAGAAGTTCGTTTCCGAGGAAAAGGCCAGCGAATTGAGAGGCCGCGGCGCAGACATCCACTGCGGATTCTGCGGCACGCGCAACCCGTCCACAGCGGAGAATTGCTCGCAGTGTGGCGCGGACCTGACGGAGGGGGTCGCACGCCAGACCGGGCGCGAGATCGACATGTCGACGGCAAAGCTGGAACCCGTCACCTGCACCAACTGCGGGACAGTGAACCCGGGGACGAACATAAATTGTGTGGAATGCGGCGCTTCTCTGCCTCGTCCTGCCAGAGCTGCGCCTGCTATGCCAGCCTCCACAGGGGTAGCAGACGCCGCCGCAAAGGCCGCTAAAAAGAAACCCAACTGGCTACTGTTAGGTGGGATCGGCGCGGCGCTGGCGCTGTGTTGTGTGGCGATCTTGATGTTGTTCGTCTTCCCGTCACAGTCCGTACAGGCCACCGTGCGAGACGTGTACTGGCAGACCTCCATGCCCGTGCAAGAGATTCGTGCGGTGAACTATAACGATGAGCGCGGCGGCCCGCCTTCGGGCGCCTATAACATCTCCTGTTACGAAGACAGCCGGGAAGTCTGCGAAGAAAGGACCATCGACCGCGGCGACGGCTCCGCCGAAGTGGTGGAAGAATGCCACACGGAGTCAGAGCAATACTGCGACTACACTGTAGACGAATGGACCGTTATCCAAACTTACACCCTGGACGGGCACAACCTAAATCCATTCTATGAACAACCCAGCATTAGCAGCAGCCAGCGCCTCGGGGATGGAAAAGCTGATTACACGGTCTATTTTAGTAGTGAGGAGGGCGAAATCACCTACAGTCCCGGCGACCTGGGCGAGTTCCAGCAGTTCCAGCCCGGCAGCACCTGGACATTGAAGCTGAACGCGGTAGGAGGGGTGTTGAGTGTAGAGAAGTAGAAATAGACGGCTTGTACGGAGACACTGAGAAAAAGACTCCGTGATTGAGTCTGTTGCCGGGCAGGATTCAAAAAATAAATTCCATCGACTCGAACCTCGTTCGCAGCTCATCGCAAGCCCAGTTTCCAGCGGGCAGTTCGCCTTTTTGGGCGAAGGTTTCGACTTTGAATTCCCTTTCGAAATAAGTGAAATCGCCGCTGATGTAGCCCAGGCGATAAGAGTCCCCAGTGGATTGATAACACCAGCCACCCGTACGCACCACCACCGGCGGGGACAGTAAGAACAGGTAGCGCAGGCTGAGGTCCGCCAGGCTGGCCGGATAGACGCCATGATCCCGGTGATAGTTGACGATGGCCTGGTCAACAGTTGCGGCGCGGCGCTCGGTCATCTCGAAGGCGGATAGGTTCCAGCCCCAGGCAAACGCCAGGACCACGATAGTGGTCACCAGAATAGTATAGAGCGGCCCGACCCACTTTCTGTAGCCGTGCAGCATGAGCGCTAGCAACACCCCGGCAATCAGGCTGAGCATAAAATGCGCAAAAGGCAGGTGGTCTTCGAACGCGCGTGCATGCGCGGCCGACCAAATCCCTTCCCAGAGCAATTGATAAGCTGAGCCTGCCAGCAAGATGGCGCTCAATAGCAGACTCCACAGCAGATGTGGCTTCTTCACAGACGACGAAACCCGCAGGCTGGCATACAATAAACCCGCCGGCAGCAGGATAGATGTAAGCAGGGTAACCGCTGTCAGGATCGAGAACGCTGTCCGAGACCAGGCCGGCAGATCGGCACCAGGGATGTATATCCATCCACCGGTGGTGAAGATGAGCGCCACCAGGGTCAGCATGCTGAGGATTCCCAGTGTGGGGAAGCCTGCCCGAGGCAGGTACAAAATCAGTGCGAACGTTAGCGCTAGCACAAGTGTTGCGATAAAGGCAAAAAGGTCCGCCAGCCCCAAAAAAATGAAAAGCCCCAGGTAGGCCAGAGCAAAAAGGATGACAAGGGCTTTCTCCTTTGACCACAATCCGGCCAGCGCGCGTGAGTGGTACAGGAGATAAACAAGCAGGGCGACCAACACAACCAACACACCGAAGGCAGGCAGTGAACTGCTGATCTCCCTGCCATACGGGTTGAACCAGATCAGCAATCCTAGCAAAGCCAGCACCATGGCAGTCAAGCTCAGGAACGCCAGCAACCTGCTGCGGGAAGGCTGCCCGGGGGTTGGGGAGCGGTCAAAAAAGGAGGCTGCAATAAGAACGATCGCGGGCAGGATCAGAAAGCTATACCCTCCCAGAAGGAGCGCACCTAAAAGTTTGGACATCGAAAACTCCCGAAGAACCCTTCCACACTGATAAGAAAAACCAAAAGACTCTCCTATAATTACTATACAGGCGATTTCGAGAATTGCAAGCCCTTATCCAACCGTTTGACAGTGGTAAAATCAACGGCGGGTTCGATGAAAATGGTTTCTAATTTCTCTGTCATAGACAAGTTTCTTTCCTCATGACCAATAGACAAGAATTGCTCAACTGGGTTCTCATAACTATGCGGGAGTCAGCCTGGGCGCCTCTCAGCGTTTTTGTTTTTTACCTGGTTGCGAAGGCATTCGGCGGATATCTGTTTTACCCTCCCTTGGATATTCCAACCCATTTCCTGGGAGGCGTTGCGATCGCATATTTCTACCGCTCTGCAATCGCGCACTCCCAAAAAATTATTGGAAGCATCCCTTTGCCGGTCCAAATCCTCCTCACGCTGACCTGTACGGGCACGACCACGGTCCTGTGGGAATTTGTCGAGTATGTTTCGGATTTCTTCTTCCACACGAATATGATCCGCGGCCTGGAAGATACCTTGAAAGATATGTTTTTGGGATTGCTGGGGGGATTGATCCTGCTTCTGTGGCGCCGAGCAGATCGGTTGGAAGCCACCGACGCGAATTCAGATCGAACTGTCTAGTACCGCAACAATCTAAAGTTGTAGTGCAAATTGCTGTTTTGCAAAGGATAAAATCCGATGCAGCTATACAGTTTAATTATGGTTGCGGCACTAAGTTTCTATCCGAAAATTCCTCCCGCCGCCTAAAGCTTACTTTTCGAGTAGGCTCTAGTTTCTTTCCAGCTCAAACCCGCTGCGCATCCACTCGCTCGTCCCGCCGACCACGTTGTAGACAGTCTTGAAGCCCTTTTGCCCGAGCAGCGCCGAAGCTGACTGACTGCGGTTGCCGGTGGCGCAGATAAGAGCGACGGGCTTCTCCAGATCTAGCTCACTCAGGCGCATGGAGAGCTGCCCGAGCGGCATGAGAACTGCGCCCGGGACGTGTCCCTGGCGGTACTCCCACGGTTCGCGCACGTCCACCACCATCGGACTGTTGCCGTTGGCGTTGGCGAGCAGGTCGTTCAGTTCGGCGGGCTGGATATCCTGGATATCGCCGGCGGTGAGGGGCAGGCCCATCTTTTCCCAGATATCCAGTCCCTCCGCCAGATAACCGATCACGTTGTCGTACCCCACGCGTGCGAGGCTGAGAAACACGCCTTCATAATCCGCCGGATCGGAGAGCAGCAAAATGACAGGCACATCCGGCGGAATGATAAAGCCGATGCGGTTGCTCAACTGGTCGTCGGCTTCCAAATGCACCGAGCCTGGCACGTGCGCCTGTACAAAGTCTTCCTTGGGCCGCGTGTCCAGCAGGCCGGCGCCCCGTTGGAAATATGGGACAGCTTCACGGATGCTGAGCGGTTTGGATACCACATCGCCCAGCGGCCTGACGCCAGACCGGTTCATCGACTTGATCCGGCTATGGTTTCTGGGCTGCTCCGGCAGGTCGCTGGTTGCGAACGTGACGAACTCTTCCAGTTCGCGCGTAGCCAGCGCCGGGTTGAATCTGCGCTCAAAACCGAGCGTCGTGCTGCGCATCGCGCCGATAGACTTGCCGCACAGGGACCCCGCCCCATGACCGGGGTAAACCAGCAGGCTATCATCGAGCGTCAGCAGCTTCGCGAACAGGCTGGTGTGCATGTCAATAGCCAGGCCGCTCGCTGCCTCCGCCCCAACCAGGTCGGGACGGCCGATATCGCCGACGAAAAGTGTATCCCCGGTCAGCGCCAGCCAGGGCTCGTCAGCCCGGGTGGTGTCGGAGATCAGCAGGGTAATGCTTTCGGGCGTATGACCCGGGGTGTGAACCACCTTCAAGCGGATGTTGCCCAGCGCGATAACGTCGCCTTCATGCAGCGGTTTATGGTTGAACTCTGCCTCGCTGGCTTCGTGAATATAAATGTTGGCGCCAGTACGCCGGGCAAGGTCGGTGTTGCCTGAAACGTGGTCCGCATGCAAATGAGTTTCGATGATATGGGTGATCTTCAATCCGCGCGCATTGGCTGCTTCCAGATATTTCTGTACGCTGCGCTCCGGGTCGATGACAGCGGCGACTCCTTCCGCCTCGCAGCCGACCAGGTAAGAAGCGCAACCCAGGCCTTCGACAAAAAATTGCTGAGTGTACATGTTTCCTCCTATAAAAATCCGTTCACAAGTTAGATGCAACCACCGCAAAAAGGTTACAATTACTACCCAATTTATACGATTAACGTCTTGTTATAAGTATAGCATTTTCTATCAACCTGGCGGAGTGTGCCAGAATAACTATTCAAGATTCGGTAACTCACGAAATGGCTGAAAGTAGACCGAAAACAAGGGTATCTTTTTAGGCCAGCCTCTGGCACTCTACGAATGCAATCGAATTGACAGGCTTTTGTAAGTTCATTCTTGAATTCTACGAGTATATTTGATAGGCACAGTCGTTTGGCTGCAAGCAGGCAAATCGACTTATCGAGGAACAACATGGGCCCAGAATCGCAAAAGAAAAACCATAACAACACGGGGCGGAAACAAACACAAGAAGCTCGAAACATTGGGGTGATCTTCAAATTTTCAGAAGTACTCTATGACCGCAAGGGAGCCGAGACAGCATGCGCGGAGAACGAACAACGATTCCGCGCGCTTACCGAGCACGCTTCGGATGGCGTGGTGATTTATGGCTCCAGCGGGCGCATCGAATACACCAGCCCGGCTACCAGCCGCATCTTGGGTTATTCAGAGGGTGAAATCCTCCAGAGCGATCCCATTCAGATCACTCATCCCGATGACCTGCCCAACTTGCTGCCTATGTTGAACGAGCTCCAGCAAACGCCGGGAAGTACGATCACGACCGAATACAGAATGCGCCACAAAGATGGGTCCTGGCGCTGGATCGAAAGCAATGTCAGCAATTTTTCCAAAATTGCAGGTATCGACGGACTGGTCTTTAATTTCCGCGACATCACGGAACGCAAGCAAGCGGAAGAGACATTGCGTGTGAGCGAAAATCGTTTCCGGCTGGCAACCAAGGCTACCAATGACGTGATCTGGGAGTGGAACGCGAAAACCCACAAACTTTTATGGACTGAAAATGCGCAAGTTGTTTTTGGGTATTTACCCGAGGAGGTCGGTCCCGAGGAAAAGTGGTGGGATGAGCACATCCACCCGGATGATCGTGAACGCATCGTCTCGAAAATGGACTCTCTCATCGCCGGAAACGAATCCATCTGGTCGGAAGAATATCGCTTCCGACGCCGGGATGATTCCTACGCCTACATCAGCGACCGGGGCTACATCGAACGGGATGCCAGCGGCGAAGCAATTCGCATGGTCGGCGCCATGTCGGATATCTCTGAACGCAAGCAGGCCGATAAGCAGGTCAAACTTCAGTTACAACGAATGAGCGCCTTGAGCGAGATCGATCGCGCTATCAGTTCCAGCCTGGACATGCGCCTGTCACTAGATATCCTGCTGAGTGAGGTACTTTCTCAGTTGGATGTGGATGCGGCTTCGATCCTGTTGTTGAACGAATCCAATCTAACACTGGAATATCTCACCGGGAAGGGTTTCCGTGCCTTGAGCATTCGTCAGTCGCGCATACGCCTGGGGGAGGGGCACACAGGGCAGGTCGGATTGGAACGAAAGACGCTCCACATTCCAAATCTGCTCGAGGCCCGGGAGCAATTCGGACGCGCTGATCTGCTCAAGCACGAGGAATTCAGAGATTACTTTGGCGTTCCACTGGTTGCGAAGGGTATGCTCAAGGGTGTGCTTGAAATCTTCCACCGCTCTTCCCTAGACCCCGACCTGGAGTGGGTGAGCTATTTGGAGACGCTCTGCGGACAGGCCGCTATCGCTATCGACAACGCACAGTTGTTCGAAGGCATGCAAAAATCGAACCTGGAACTCATGGCTGCCTATGATGCCACCATCGTAGGCTGGTCCCATGCGATGGATCTACGTGACAAGGAGACCGAGGACCATACCCAACGGGTGACTGAATTAACTTTGAAAATAGCGGAAAAGATGGGGATCAGCCAGCAGAAACAGGTCCAAATCCGACGTGGCGCGCTGTTGCACGACATCGGCAAACTGGGCGTCCCCGATCAGATCCTGCTCAAACGCGGCAAACTCAGTGAAGAAGAGTTGGCGATCATGCGCCAGCACCCAGCCCATGCCTTCGAGATGTTGTCGTCCATCGCTTATTTGCGACCTGCACTGGATATCCCATATTGCCATCACGAGAAGTGGGATGGTAGCGGCTACCCGCGCGGCTTGAAGGGCGAGCAGATCCCGCTCGCAGCACGTATCTTTGCCGTTGTGGACGTTTGGGATGCTCTCACCAGTGACCGTCCCTACCGGCCTGCCTGGACCAAGGACAAAACACTTGCGTTCATCAAGGAGCAATCCGGACGCCATTTCGATCCAGGTGTCGTCGATGTTTTTCTCGAATTGATCTCCTACAGTGGAGCCAAACCAGCCTGAGTGGCAAGGTCTTCTTACGGCAAGTAGACGGTGATGGTGCAGTCGAAGGTGCATTCGATATCGGATTACAGCTCGACTGACTGGTAAGACAGAACTGCACGGAAAGCGGAGCCCCTATGCTCCGCATTTTCTATTATTCAGGAAGATTCCACCTCAGACGGGCAGGTTTGATAAAATAAAGCCTATGAGCAACGACAAAGAATTTCTCCCAAAAATCGCGATGTCCATCCACGCCCATCCAGACGACCAGGACTTTACAGTTGCCGGGACCCTGGCAAAATGGGCGGCAACCGGATGTGAGATCATTACCGTTATTATTACCGACGGCTCCGCCGGTTCGAACGACCCCATGCATGCCGCCGATTACAAGCCGTCTCTTGCCTCCATCCGTGAACAGGAACAACGCGCTGCCAACGCCATCCTCGGCATAAAAGAGACCATCTTCCTGGGCCAGCCCGATGGCGAACTTGAGCCAACCGTACCCCTGCGCAAGGAAATCACCCGGCTCATCCGCCGTTACAAACCGGAAGTGATCGTCACCAGCGATCCCCAGGCGGTCTTCTACGGCAACGGCTACATCAACCACCCCGATCACCGCGCCGCCGCTCAACTGGCATTGTATGCAGCTTTCCCGTCCTCCGGGTCACGACTGCTATTTGCCGACCTTTTGGAAGAGGGGTACGAACCGCATAACGTAAAACGCGTCTACATCCACGGTGCGGAAAAACCCGATACCTGGGTGGATATCGGCGAAACCCTGGATACCAAAATCAACGCGCTAAAACAGCACATCAGCCAGGTGGACACGCACGAAGTGGACGACTGGATGCGCAAGTGGGCCGAACGAGAAGGTAAGGAAAAGGAATTTCAATACGCCGAAGCTTATAAAGTAATGATCCTGGAAGAACAGGAAGAATCCAAACCAGAGAATTGAATTTAGAATAAGGAGAAAGCATGGCCTATTACCTGGTCAAAGCCAGATTCCACGAAGATTTGCTCGCAGAACTGCGCTCCCGCCTGGATACCGGCGAGATACAGCAGATGCGCCCCTTTGGTTCGGCGTTGCAATATAGCCTTGAGAATGCCCGTATCGATCAGCCAGGCTGGGCTATCTGGGAAGAAGAAGACTATTGCAGGCCGCCCCTGGCGCAGGAGCGTGCCGCGGTTCTCGATACTTATTTCACCGACCTAAACACGGAACGTGTGGAAAAGGGAGAAGGCTGGGCACGGATCGAATCCCAGCCCATGCTTTGGGATAGTTAAAAGAGGAAGTAACCGAGGACGACTGCGGTTACCGTGACAGTGATATTGTCTACATCCTTATGGGGAAGAGACTCGACCAAAGCGCTTACAAATGCGATGATCGTCAGCGGGAGCAGATAAGATGTGAAGGGGCCAGCAAATACGCCTGCGCCCGTATAAACCGCCAGTATGAAGGCCGAGAGCAGCCAGCCGCCGAAGAAAACTGCCAACGACCCGGCTACCGATTTTTCGGGACTGTAGGGTATTTTTCTCGAACTGATATGCCTTCCAACCAGATCTGCGATGCCATCGCCGCCGCACATGACCATCAAGGCGATTATACCGACCGGCGATTCTTTCCAGAAGATGACCGTCAGGGCAACGAACATGATGCCGTAGAACAACGGTCCGCGCAGGATCTCACGGCGGTCGCCAGTGCGCGACATCGCCTTGACCGAAGCCTCGTCTTTCATGATCCCCAGTCCCACCAGCGCAAACTGGGCTGTGATCGCAAACGGGACCAGCGCCGCCAGCCAGCGTGATTCAGGCACATCAGGGAAAAACAACCAGCACAGCACAAAGACAGGCCCGGTGCCAATGTGGATCAGCTTACGGCTCAAACGGGATTCGATCCAGCCGCGATGGGCAAAGAAGTCCATCAGGCGCAGGAAGGATATTGAGATGACAAAGGTCAGGATGGTAGCGAGGATAGGGTTCAATTAAGCTTCTCTTCGGCAAAATTCTTGGATCGTATCAATGACATAGTCGGCATCGTCCATGCTCAAATGCGGGCCGATTGGAATACTTAGAAAAGTATTCGCCATTTTTTCGCTGATCGGAAAATCACCAACCTCATACTCTAACTCCTGGTAAGCTTCCGAAAGATGGGGCGGCACAGGGTAATGGATCAACGTTCCGATGCCATGGTCTTTGAGATAAGCCTGTAAACGGTCACGTTCGGGGTGGGAGATAACGAACAGATGCCAGACCGGAACAACGACTGACGGAACATGAGGCAGGCCAAGGTCCCGGATGTGGCGCAAGTTGTCCAGATAGTGTTTTGCGATCCGATCGCGGCGCTTGTTCCAATCTTCGAGATGTTTCAGCTTCACACGCAAGAAGGCCGCCTGCAGTGGATCGAGGCGGGAATTATGCCCCTTTACCTCATTGTAATATTTCTGTCTGGAGCCATAGTTCCGTAATACGCGAATTTTGTCCGCCAGCTCGTCATCATTCGTGGTCACAGCGCCGGCGTCCCCGAACGCTCCCAGGTTTTTGCTGGGATAAAAGCTGAAACCGGCTGCGTCGCCGAGATTTCCCGCCATACGGTCCCTGTACCAGCCGCCGTGGGTCTGGGCGGCATCCTCGATGATGGTCAGGCGATGTTCCTCAGCAGTCTGCCAGATGATATCCATCTCCGCCGGCTGACCGTAGAGATGGACGGGCATAATGGCTTTGGTGCGCGGTGTGATCGCCTTTTCGATCAAGCGAGGATCCATGTTATAGGTTCCGGGGTCCGGTTCAACCGGAACAGGCCTCGCGCTTGAGTATGAGACAGCCAGCCAGGAAGCGATATAGGTGTTGGCCGGCACGATGACTTCATCCCCGGCGCCGATCCCGTATCCCATCAGGATCAACTGCAGGGCTTCCAGCCCATTTCCAACCCCGATGCAGTGCTTGCTGCCCACATAAGTGGCGAACTCCTGCTCAAAGGCGTCCAGCTCCCCACCCAGGATATACCAACCCGACTCCATAGTGCGTTGATAAGCCTCGTCGAGCTCATCCTTAATCTCCAGGTAATGGGGCTTCATGTCCAGAAATGGGATTTCACGTTTGGTTATCATTTCGAAACCATTTCAAGGTATTCATCATAATTACGGATATAGTCATCAGCCTTATAAATATCCGAAGCCAGCACCAGCAGGACCGCATCCGATGAAAACTTGTATTGGGTGGCCCACACCATGGGCGGAACGTGTAAACCAAGCGTTGGCCGGTCCAAGGCGACTTCACAACGGTTTTGGCCGTCATCCACCACGACCGCACAACTGCCCTTAATGCAAATAAGGAATTGGTGGAGTTCACGATGGGCATGTTCTCCGCGCACGTCTTTACCGGGTACCTCATAAACCAAAAAAAATCGCTTTGGGGCAAAAGGCAACGACCCGGGGGATTCAGCGAAGGTTAACTTGCCTCGCAGGTCAAAAACTTCCGGTAAGTCTGTTAATTTCACTTTTGCGACCGGCAATTCTCCTGGCTTTTCTGGCGGCTGCAAAACCGGAAGGCTTGGCCGTTGGTTTTGAACTACATAATTGACAATCCGCGCCGGGTTACCAGCCACGATCGCGTTCGGCGGTATGTCTTTGGTCACGACCGATCCGGCACCCACCATCGCATTCTTGCCGATCGTCACGCCGGGCAGGATGGTCGCATTGGCGCCGATCGAGGCCCCTTTTTGAACAAGGGTGGCGGCATAGTTGTCAGGATGACGTTTACTGCGTGGGAACGGATCATTGGTGAAGGTGGCGTTCGGGCCGATAAAGACATCGTCCTCGATTCGAACTCCGTCCCAGAGCTGCACCCCTGATTTGATCGTCACCCTGTCCCCAACTACCACATCGTTCTCGATGAAAACATGGTCGCACAGGTTACAGTCTGCCCCGATTCTGGCGCCAGGCAGGACGTGCACAAAAGCCCAAACTCGAGTCCCAGACCCTATGTTCTCGCTTTCAACGATCGCATTTTCGTGCTTAGAATATTGCATCATTTTCCTTTAGATGGCCGTTTGCCGGTTACTTTTCATTTGAATAAATCGTATCGATTACATAGAAGGGTCTGCCCCTGGCCTCATCCAGGGTGCGCCAGAGATACTCCCCCAGGATGCCCAACAGGGTCATTTGCAGCCCAGCGGTGAAGGTCAGCACCAGCATCATCGGCACCCATCCCTGGACCTCGATCCCAAACGTGAGCCATGAAAATAAGATAACCAGGCCATATGTGAATGAAAGCACCGCATAGATGATCCCCAGGAACGAAAACAAGCGGATGGGGAAATAGGAAAAGGAAGCGAACGTATCCACAAATAGTTTCACTTTTTTGGCAAAGGTCCAGCGCGACTCGCCCTTGACGCGCTTCCTGCGCACATATGGGATGAATACTGCCTGGTACCCCAGCCAGAAGATCAGGGTCATCAGATTGGTATTCTTTTCGTGGATCTTGTTCACTTCTTCAACCACCTGCCGGTCGACCAGGAAAAAGTCAAAGCCGCCGGGGGGATAACCCGGGACCGCAAAGCGATTAACCAGGGCATAATACAGGTTGGAAAAAAACTTTTGTACCAACGCTTCCTCACGGTCCGAGCGGACGGCGAAGATTGCCTTGACACCCCTTTCCCAATGGCGAGTCATTTCCAGGAACAGCTCCGGCGGATCCTGCAAATCGGCGGCGATCACCCCCACACAGTCCCCGGAAGCAACCGTAAGCCCGGCCTGAAGCGCGGCCATCGTGCCAAAATTGCGGGTCAGTTTTACCACCTTGATTTGGCGAGGAGACTGTTTCCTGGCATCCAATAGGATTTCCAAAGATCGATCCTTGGAACCGTCTTCAACAAATATTAATTCCAAATCATATCCAGGCAAACTTTTTGTCAATGCTAACAATTGGGGGATGGTATCAGGTAAATTTGGTTCGTTGAAATAGACCGGAACAACAATAGAAATAATCTTTTTGGTGTTTTCTTTGTTGTTTTGCATTAGAAGTCAGTTTAAGTGCCGCAGGTACTTGGCATGTTGGGATATCAAGATTTATGGGATAACCAGACTCTCAATTGTTGAACTTGACAAAGTAAAGCAAACGATGAGCCAGAGCAGATAAAGCACAAAGTAGTGAGCAATTTCCCATTTTGTATATAAAAATGACTTTAGTATGCCTTTATAGTCAAAACCGAAGGCAATCACTCCGTAGGCCAGGATATGCGCCGGTAAGAAGTACCTAACTTCAATAACGACAGGAACAGCCAAAAGAACAGGTAATATCAAACCTATTACACTGATTAGTTGCGTGAAATCCAAATCAATGATCTTAATGCGCACAAGATGGATGAGGACCAAAAACCAGATCGAATAATTGAAAGTGCTGAATAATGTGTGGTCGGCAAATATATTTTTGATATGGGGAGTAGAAAAAAATATATCTAGCCCATTAAAAAAATGTTTGAAGTAGCTAATAGACATTATCGGTAATAGTAAAATAGCGGTATGATCACATACGACCAATTGAAAGAAAAACCAAAACAATTTCTAGCGGCGAGTGGGCTCAAAGTGGAAGAATTCGAGCGAATCTTGCCAGTGTTCAAGGAAAAGCTAGCTGGGTTACATCCGCCAGAGCTTACCAAAAGGGGCACGCTTCGGCAACGGCGAGCCGGGGCTGGCCCGAAAGAGAAATTGCGTACCGAGGAAGACAAGCTGTTGTTCATTTTGATATACCAGAAGACGTATCCCATCCAAGAGATGCTTGGATTACAGTTTGAGATCAGTCAGCCGCAAGCCAA
>JAABUE010000090.1 GCA_011389535.1 Anaerolineales bacterium | reverse complement strand
TTTGGTTATCTTTTCGCTCATACCTTCTCACCATTTTGTCAGTGCCTCGCACCATATCTATTGGGAGTATCTTTTCAAAAAGAAGGGGGGGAGGTGGGGTGCTGTGGGCGGGCTACGCCTGCCCACAGCACCCCACGCCCCGCTTTATTAAGATGATACTACTGGGACTATTCTCAGCGAAAACCAATCCCATTTAATTGGTTTTCTCAATGCTCAGGTGCGATACACTCGGTTTTTGTTACTCTCCAGCAATAGTATCGTTCACCAAATCACTCAACAGCCCGGCCACAAAGCGGACCGTTGGAATAGCTTTTGCATAAGACATGCGCATCGGGCCAAGAACGCCCAACATGCCCGTCGCCAGTCCCGGGACGCCGTAGCGCGCAAGGACCATCGAACATTGGCGCAGTTCTTCCCAGCCGCCTTCGCCGCCAATCAGCACCTGTAAACCGCCGACCATGCTGCCGGTCGTCGAACGGGATAACAAATCCTGCAAGATCGAGCGCTCCTCGAAGAGACGCAAAGTCCGGCGGGCATCGTCAGATTCGGCAAATTCAGGGTCAGACAGCACGTTGGTCAGGCCGTCAGTATAGATGTTGCCGAAATCGCTTTCGGCTGAGCGACGCATTTCCTGAATGATCAAGGTCAGGATATCCTGATCGAGCGCGTCTGAACGGGCGGGAAGTTTAGAAATTGCATCCACCGCCAGACCAGCCAGGAGTCCGTTAAGACGCGCGGCCGTCAGGCTGAGCCTCTCCTGCGAGACGGGTTCCGCTAATGTCAGGATTTGTTGGGATACTTCGCCTCCCGCCATCACCATGACCATTAATACCTGTCGTCCCTGCGTGCAGATCAACTCCACATGCTTGAAGCGCGCCTGCTCAGCATGCGGAGCTGTGACCATCGACACGCCCTGCGACTGGTGCGCCAGGACGGACGCGGCCAGCGTCATCCACTGCTCGACGTCCGGGCGGGCCTGATAGAACTGGTGGGTAATGGTATGTTGGACGGCTTCGGGCAATTCAGCCTGGTGCATCATCTGACTGACAAAAAAACGATAACCCTCCTCGCTTGGGACACGGCCAGCCGAAGTATGTGGCTGGCGCAGGTAACCCATCTCGTCGAGGGCGGATAGCTCGTTTCTGACGGTAGCAGAACTCAGGTCCAGGTGATAACGCTCAACCAGGGCCTTCGAGCCAACAGGCTGGGCCGTCTCGATATAGTCCCGGATCACAAGCATCAGGATAGTTTTCTGGCGTTCGGTCAGGTCAGACATGTCTCTCTCATAATTTAGCACTCTCGAATTGAGAGTGCTAAAACTTAGATAACAATGATAACATGCCTAAAAATGAGCGTCAATAAGAGAAGTATAAGAAAATCTCCCGTTCACTCAGCGGGAGATTGTTTCCTTACGGATTTGTGATCGGTCTCCAAACCGGGTCAAAGTCATCTCTCAGATCTGTCGTCAGGCGCGTCCGCGTGGCGCCGCTGGCTGTCATGTAGTAAATATCTTTGTTGTTACGGTCATCTATGCCTTCATAGACCATCCAAAACCCATCACTGGAATAGCTGATGTTTTGAATACCAACCACCCCAAATCGAAGTCGCGAGGGCAGCTGGGTTTCCCGGTCTTCAAAGCGAATCTGCATCAACCAGGGCAATGAACCCGGATTAACCGGGATTTGGTTGAATATGATGGACTGTCCATCCGGAGTCCAGACAGGTGAATAATCCCATAACGTTTGCCCACTGCGCACCACTTGTTCCTGGTTCTGGCCGGTATCTGTCATGGTCCAGATTTGAAGCGCGCCAAAACGCTTTTTCACGAAAACGATCTGATTATTGAAAGGTGACCAGGCAGGCTGGCTGTTCTCCTCATCTGCTGCAATTGAGACTGTCAGGCGGTTGACCTTGAAGGTGCCCATATCCAGAGCATAAATCTCTTTGTGGCCATCTCGCAAAGAGGTGAAAGCAATGTGTTTGCCATCCGGTGACCAGGCCGGGTCGAAGTCGCCGCCAGGAGCAGTACTCA
Organism: Anaerolineales bacterium; assembly: GCA_011389535.1. GTDB lineage: Bacteria > Chloroflexota > Anaerolineae > Anaerolineales > Villigracilaceae > JAABUE01. The sequence goes on along the minus strand of JAABUE010000090.1, from coordinate 8,182 downwards.
ACGGTGTCAGGTCACTCCCGTCCGCATTGATGAGATAAAGGCTTGATTCCCGATATAAATCGCTATTAACCTGGCATGGCGAGGTGAAGACCAGCCTTGCACCACTCGGAGACCAGGAGGGTTGGCAGGCCCCTTCAGGAAGGTTTGTAATAGGGCGTAGATCGTTCCCATCTGCACTGATCAAATAGATCTGCGGCCTACCTGTCCGCTGGGAGGCAAAAGCTACCTGTCCATAACCACCCCCGACCGGTGTTGCGGATGGGGTAAGCGTGACCACAGGTGTTTGAGTTGGTTCGTCAGTAGGCAAGAAGGTGGGTGTAAATGTCTGCGTTGGCAGATCGGTTTCGGTTGGCGAAGGGTCAACAATCAGCGAGAAGGTGGGATTAGCGGTTGGTGTTTCTGTTGGCAGTAACGTTGGCACTTGTGCCGGCGTAGGCAGGATCCAGGGAAGATACCCGGAAAGAGAGGCAGGCACCAGGTATGGATAAAAATATGAAGCGCCCCCGGCCCCGCCAGCAAGCAACAAAAATGCCAGCAAGAACGGTAAAAAACAGCCTCTTCTACGTTTCTTTGATTTTTTAGGAGGTTTGAACTCGTTCTCCGGCTCGGCCGCATATAAGCCTTGTTTCTTATCGACTGACTTTTTAGACGGACTGTCCGAACTGTCTGCAGAGATTTCTTCGCCATCTATAGGGGGTGGCGGAACTGTATAATTTCCGGCTAAGCGTTGTGTCTTTGATTTGGACCCGAGCAATGCTTTTTTGAAGTCCTCGGCGAATTGGAAACGGTCAGCCGGGTCAATCGCCATGGACTGTTCTATGCAAGCTGCCAGGCGCCGGGATACTTTGTTGTTCCGTTTCCGCAGCGGGGTGAGCTGGGCATTATCCATTGCGCGCGCCAGCCCATCTTCCGGGATGATGCCCGTCAAGGCTGCGTAGAGGGTTGCGCCCAGCGAGTATATGTCTGTGCGCGGATCGGTGCGTGCTGTGCCGTATTGTTCCGGGGGTGAATACCCTGGAGTCATTGCCCGCGCACCGGTCGTGGTGGCCTGGCTGCCTTGTACAACCTTGGCCAGGCCAAAATCAACCAGAAAGATCTGCCCTTCCGGCGTGATCTTGACGTTGCCGGGTTTCATGTCGCGGTGCAAGATTGGTGGTTTGCGGGTGTGCAGGTACGTTAGCGCATCGCACATGGCCGCGCCGATCATGACCGCTTCTTCTTCAGAAATGATGCCTACCCGTTCCATACGCTGGCGCAGGTCTTCACCATCAATAAAGTCCATCACCAAATATTGCCCTTGGTCGCCGACCACAAAATGGTCTGAAACGCGAGGCAAATTCGGGTGCCGCAAATTCGCCAGGATCACGGCTTCCAGGCGGAACTGGCGGGCGTATTCATCTGTAGTAAACAGGTTCTCTTTAAGCGCAATATCAACGCCCAGATTTTCATCTACAGCGCGATAGACAGACCCCATGCCTCCCTGTCCCAGGATTTCGACAACCCGGTAACGCTTATGCAGTAGTGTTCCACGTTCTAAAGTCATTAAGTGAAGAAATCTCCCATTAGATGGCTTTGGGCCCCAGACCTGCAGATTATAACATCTGGGCCCCCACGGCTAGGGGTTAAGATAATTTCAATTTCATGAAGAAAAGCGGCGCGCCTGCCGAAACCCACAGGCCGAGCAGGCCATAGCGGACAAAGCGCAAAACAAACGAGATGAGATCCTCACCCCGCGGGAAGACCATGCCCAGGCCATACCAGATGACCAGCACGCCCACCAGACCGACCAGATACCGCGCCGCACGCTTCCAAACCGGACCGGTTGCCTGCCAGCCGCCTCGAGAAGCCATCCAGGCCACCCCGGCCAGCAACCCGAACAGGGTCCCGGCCGAGGTCAGGATTCCGCTCATTGCAAAGGGAGCAATCTCCTCGTCGCCGATACGAGCCGAGTTGGTAATCCAGTCTTCGGGGAGCACAAAGTCGCTGGTTGCAATGACCAGGGTCCAGCCGAGCAAAACCATCCCCAGAGAAACCAGAAAAGCGTACAAGATTTGCCGTCCAAGAGGCTGTTTGCTGGCCCAGGCTACAACCGGTTCCCAGTAGCGCAAGAAAATCCATAACAGTAGCACACCGACCAACCAGCCGGCAAACACATCCTGCAAAAAATGCGCTCCCAGAAAAACACGCGAAAGCCCGATCAGGATCATCAAAAAAAATGCGATTCCCCAGGCCCACCTGCGGCGGAGATAATCAGCCATGCTCCCCCAGACTGTAACTGCCTGCTGCGCATGCCCGGAGGGAACGCCAAAGGAAGTCTCAGCCCAGAGCGCCTGGACATCGGTGCTCACCCAATACGGACGCGGGCCCAGGAATGGTATTTTGAAGATGAAATTCAAGCCGCTGCTCAAAAGCATAATCGTACCAACCCTTATCCCCAGGCCAGCATCAATGCACCAGTACAGGATGGGCATGATAAGAATATAAAACTCTTCTGTTCCTAAAAAACTAAAAAAACGCATCGGCATAATAAGCCAATCCCCCACCGTTTGTAAAGCAATAACCCAGGATAGATCAAGTTCGTACGGGAACATGAGAACTTCTCCTTTGCATTGACGGCGGTGTGCTGTTATTGTACACTCATTGCATGAAAAATTTACCCTTACGTCAGTGGAATTGGGCGACCGTCTTATTGCTAATGCTTATGTTACAGGTGGCTACCGCGCGGCTGGTTATTACACGCTGGACAGAATTCCTTTTCTTCGCACAAACTTTGGCAGCGTTGGGACTGATACTTGGCCTGGCGCTCGGGCACAGCCATTTCAAAAGACGAGCTGTCATACTCCTTACACTGGGCTATTCAACTATCGTAATTCCCTGGCAGTTGACACTCGCAATCAATGACGAACTACTTTCCGCGCGACTTGCAAGCGTAGGAGGGCGATTGTATTTCTCGCTGGTCCAATTCTTCCAGCGTGAACCAGTCCAGGATGGACTGCTATTTGTGGCTTTTATTTCCCTGGTGGTCTGGTTCTTAAGCATCGCCTCCGGATACTGGTGGACGCGGCATGAAAATTATCTGGCAGCCGTCCTTCCGGGCGGTATCTTCATTCTAGTAATCCACCTCTACGATCAGATCTATAACGGTCGCATCTGGTTACTGGCCGTTTATCTCCTGCTTGCCATGTTATTGTTAGGGCACCAGTATTATTTGAGGAACCGGGAATCCTGGCGGGAGCGGCGCGTTTTTATGATGCAGGAAAGCGCCTTTGACCTGACGCGCGGCATGGTCATCGCCGCATCCCTGTTCGTCATCGTGGCGTGGACGGCGCCCGCTTCTCAGGCTGGTATGGATGCCGCTACGCGCGCCTGGAATCGTCTCACAGAGCCCTGGCGTGATGTTCAGGAATGGTTCTCCAATGCGGTTGAATCGCTTGAAGGGTCTGTCGTTAGCAGACCGTCCGATTTTTACGGCAACCACCTCAATCTCGGGAGCGGCACCCCGCTCTCCGACGAAGTCCTCTTTAGTGTACAGGCTCCGGACATTGAAGAAACGTCACCGCGCTATTACTGGCGCGGATATGTCTACGATCTATACCAAAACCATGACTGGTATGCGGCGGGCGGTGTCAGCGAAGAGTTTTCTCCCTCCAGCGCCGAGTTGCGTATTCCGGATTCAAGCGAACGAGTGACGGCCAATTTTACCTTCAGGATAGAGACGCAACAGTCCCTGTTATATACGGCCACACAACCTGTATGGGTCAGCCGCCCGGGGCGAGTCCAGATTGTCTCCACAGAATCCGGTGAAAAGGACCTGCTCGCATGGGCAGCCGTTCCGAGATTATTAGTGGGCGAGCAGTATGAAGTTACGGCCTCGTTGATCAACCCCTCGATCCAGCAACTGCAAGATGCAGGGACAGAATATCCACAATGGGTAACTGACCGCTACCTGCAACTCCCGGAAGATTTTTCCCCACGTATCGCAGAACTGGCCGGCCAAATTACGCAGGAATTGGAAACCCCCTACGATAAGGCGACCGCTATTACAAGATACTTGCGGCGGGAAATCGAATATGTCAACCCCCTGCCTGAGCCCCCGCCCGCGGGAGTAGATCCGATCGAATGGGTTCTCTTCGATCTTAAACAGGGATTCTGTAATTACTACGCTTCTGCCCAGGTGCTGATGCTGCGTTCGGTGGGTGTCCCGGCGCGCATGGCGGTTGGCTTTGCAGAAGGAGCTTTCGATGAAGAGGCGAACGTGTACATTGTTCGCAGCCTCAACGCGCATGCCTGGCCGGAAGTATACTTTCCCGGCATCGGCTGGACCGAGTTCGAACCGACCGGGAATCAAAGCCCGCTCGAGCGTCCCAATCGGCCTGAGGATGCATCAACAACAGAAGATGGGCAAGCAGGCCCATTGAATGTTCCAGGCCTGCTTAATGATGATTTCATATTCGGCGGTCGCGAACAGCCACTTGAAGAGGGGATCACTCCGACGGCTGACCAGCCTGTAACCGTCAACCCGCTGTTGTACTACCTGGCTGCCATAACCCTCTTGATCGGCATTCTTTGGATCCTTAATAACCGTTACGCCGTCATTGACAGGGTTCCGGTGTATCTACAAAGCGCTTATGTCCGTAATGGCGGACGCCCGCCTGCCTGGCTTGCCAACTGGGCGCGTTGGGCCTTGCTGACACCCATCGAACGGTCGTTCGAAACGATCAATCGCAGCCTGCGCCTGCTCGGCGAGCCCCCGGCGTTTTACGCCACCCCGGCCGAACGCGCAAAATCTCTGTTGAAGAAACTCCCAGTCGCGGCCAACTATATCGAGACGCTACTAGTACAACACCAGGCTTCGCTTTTCACACCGGATCCCGGTCATCCCGGTATTGCGCGGCGCGCCAGTCTCAATATCTGGTACCTTACTCTACAAAGTATCATTAAAAGAATCCTCTATGGCCGTCCAATTGATTGACAGCGATTCAAGCAAGTTTCAGCGCTCAGTGACAAGATCCATAACTTACTGCCGGTACCTTGATTGTCAGTGGCTTTATTGATTCATAAACATTAACGGGCCCGGGATGAGGGCGATGGGCAGGTAATGCGACTATAATAAGCTTACAAACGGGCCATGAAATGGTAGATCAAGAGACCAAACCTCAAGTTTTCATCAGTTACTCGCGCAAAGACATCAATTTTGCCCGCCGACTGGCCGCCGACCTGGAAGAGGCCGGCTTCGCCGTCTGGTGGGATATTTCCGATCTCAAGGGTGGTGACGACTGGGTCCGGTTCATTCCGGCAGCGATTCAGGCCAGCCAGCATTTTGTGGTCTTGCTTTCCCCGGATTCGCTCCAATCCGAGTGGGTGGCGAAAGAATACAGTTACGCCCTGCGGCTGCGCAAGAGAGTTGTCCCGGCCATGATCAAACCTTGCGATGTCCCGTTTGCACTGAACACAATCAATTATGTAGATTTTGTTCATGAGGATTATGATGTTGCGATCAACAAGCTGCTAGGAGCGCTCGGCGGCCTCCCCCGGGTTGTAGCGCCAGTAACAGGGTTTAAAAAGCTTGCAAAAAAATTGCCGCCTGCACTTACAAGAAATCCCTTGCTAGCGCTTGGCATAGTCATCCTTCTTCTTACACTCATTTTGTTTCTATTCTTCCAGCCCGTTACGCCCGCCCCCCCGCCTGCCTCCGATACCCCAACCACGACTCCGACAGAAACGGCCTCTCCAAGCGAGACCGCGACGGATACGCCAACACCCACATCTACATCCACTGCTACGGAGACCTTTACGCCAACTATCTCAGCAACGCCTACCATCACACCAACAGAGACCCAGGTGCCGGCCAATATTGTGCGTCCCACGGTTTGTGTCTCGCCGCCACCAAATTACGAGATCTCACACTCCGTCCCTGTGCGCCTTGGTCCACCTAAGAGTGATGGTATGAAAAGCCCTGTGCTACAGAGAGCACCTTTTATAGAATTGGGAAAATGTCCATTAATTGGTGGTCAGCATGTAACTGGCACACCCTGGCTGATGATCGCCTATAACCAGGCTGCCACGGAATTTGTTCCCTTTGAAGGCGGCTGGGTGCAAAAGGATTTGTTCGATCTTCGCACATCGGTCATTATTCCTGTGATCACGTTAACTTCCACGCCCAGCATCACGCTCACCCCGAGCATCACACCAACTTTCACTCCTACCTTGACGCCAACCCCTACCGAGACTTTCACGAGCGTACCGACAAATACGCCTTGACCCCGGCTCCCACCGCCTGGAGTTTACCCCGAGCCTGCCGGCTCCGGAAAAGCGAAGCGGGCTGGGGGTCGATTAAGAAGATTGCTCCATTTACCTAATCTATTATCTACAAGGAGAATTCCAGGCATTTCCGCAAGCGCCGTATACCCTCATCAATATTTTCCTCATCGTAAAAAGTGAAACACAGACGAATAAAATCCCCCATGCCCGTGTGGCTCGAAAAGCGGACACCCGGCCGAAAGCCGACTTGATATTCCAGCGCTTTTTGCTGGGTTTGTTCTGCGTCCACTCCGGGCAGGCGCACCCAGAAGAAGAATCCGCCTTCAGGGGTTACAAATTCAGCCTGTGGCAATTCCCGGCGCAGTGCTGTCTCCATCGCCGCCAGGCGCGAACGGTATGCAGCAATCAACCTGGCAATGTTCTTCTCCAGGTCTCCAGCCTCTAATAACTCCCGTACAATCGCGGATGTAAAAGGGTTCAACCCGCCGCCGCTGTCCAACAGGCCGCTGGTGACCAGGCGCTTGATCGCTTCCGGATGGGCTTGCAACCATCCCAGCCGCAAAGCGGGCGCCAGGATCTTGGAAAACGAACCGAGCGAGATGACGGTTTCCAGGTCCGCGTACGCAGCGAACGATTTGACCTGCCGGTCCGAGTAATTCAGGAAATGGTAGACTTCATCGGCAGCGATCATGAAGTCATGTTCCTGACTTAATTGCGCCAGCTTATCGCGCCTGTCCTGAGAGAGCGTGTACCCGCCGGGATTCTGGAAGGTCGGGACAGTATAAAGGAACTTGGGATGCACTTCCGCCAGTTTCTCTTTCAAAGCTTCGATGACCAGTCCGTTTTCATCGGTTTGAACAGGAACAATGCGCAAGTCATGGTCGGCGAAGATGCGCAGCGCCAGGAAATAGGTCGGTTCTTCCACGAAGATCGTATCGCCGGGGCGAGTGAAGTGCGCGCAGATCAAATCCAGCGCGTTCGAGATGCCGTTCGTCACGAACAGGGTACCGGGATCGACCGAAAACCCGTATCCCCGGCTCAAGAATCCTGCCAGCGCCATGCGGAAATAGCCATCTCCCTGTTCCGCGCCATATTGTAGAAAGGCCGGGTCAGCTTTCGCGAAGCAGGCTTCTGCGGCGCGGTGTAACATGTCCAAGGGCAGGAGCGCGAAGTCCGGGTCGCCGACACCCAGGTCGATCATGCCCTCGGGAATGTGGATTTGCGAGGTGGGGATGTAGTTCATCATGGGGTAAGTATAGTTGAATTCGCTATCACTTTTTATTTTCTTCTAACAGGGAACTTGTCCCTTTTCCGTTATAATTAGACCAGACCACTCAGAATAGACGGCGGACGATGAATAGTGGACAATAAAATACGGTCGCCAGTCTAACTCCTCGGTCTGGAGTCTTATGCCCAAAAAGAAATCCGCGAATCACTTGCCCTTGCCCCCTGAAGAAATCATCAAAGACTATCGTTTAGCCTACCAATCGCGGCAGGCATCCATGATCGGCCGCCGCGAAGTGTTTTCCGGCAAGGCCAAGTTCGGCATTTTTGGCGACGGCAAAGAGATCCCCCAACTTGCCATGGCGCACGCCTACCACAAAGGCGACTGGCGTTCCGGCTACTACCGCGACCAGACCTGGATGTTCGCCCTTGGGGTGACGAGCATCCAGGAATTTTTTGCCCAGTTATATGCGCATGCGGACGTAGAACACGACCCCGCCACCGCCGGCCGTTCGATGAACGCCCACTTTGCCACCCGCTACCTGTACCCTGATGGCAGGTGGAAAGACCAGACCCAGGCCTACAATGTCGCTGCCGATGTTTCGCCGACCGGCTCGCAGATGCCGCGAACCGTTGGGCTTGCCTATGCTTCGGTGGTCTATCGCAAGCTGGCCGAACTCCAGCAATTCAAGGAATT
>JAABUE010000089.1 GCA_011389535.1 Anaerolineales bacterium | reverse complement strand
TACGCCTCGACTCACAAACCAGGGCGTACCAGGTGGAGCCGGAAGACTATTCCAGCAACCTGGAAGAAATCATTCGCCTGGCCAGCACCGTTGGCCGCCGTGTGATTTGGGTGCGTACAACGCCCGTTGCCGATACCCATCACCAGCGCCTGAATCCTGACTTCCAGCGCTTTAATGTGGATGTGATCGCGTATAACAACATTGCCGATGCACAGATGAATAAGGCCGGTATCCCGAGCATCGATCTTTACAACTTTACGCTCGGCCTTTGCGATATACCTGAAGGATTGGAAGATTTGTATATCGACCATGTCCATTTCACAGAGGAGATCAGACGACTGCAGGCAGCTTATATCGCAGGTTGGTTGGATGCACAAAAATATGCTTGAGCCTTCCCGCACTTTCCTGCCGGTCGAGCTGGTTTTCAATCCTAACTGGTGGCACCAGACTGCCGGTATTTGCTTTGACCGTTCCTTCTACCTGGACCCGCAGGCACGCATTCGCAATGACGTTACCATGCGCCAGGTGCTTTACCAGCGTTATGGCGAATTAGGTCTCGGTGAGCCTGATCCTCAGCCGCGCCCGGTGATTGGTTCCCTTCACGTAGCGGGGGGATTTGTCATCCCTGCGCTGTTGGGTGCCGAAATCTGGTTCGCTCCTGATGCGGCTCCCCAGCCGTTGCCAGTTCATCTTAACCCGGAACAGATCGACCGGCTGGAAAGACCCGACTTTCGCCAGACCTGGCCAATGGTCGATCTGATCGCCCAGATGGATGCCCTGGAGGCTGAATGGGGCTACCTGGTCGGGGACTTGAACACGGATGGCCTGTTAAACGCCGCTTACCACCTTTACGGTGCTGACCTGTATGCTGACTTCTACAATGCCCCGCAGCGCGTTCGGCGCTTGCTGGAAATGATTGCAGACTTGATCGTGGACGTAAGCGAATATATGCGGCAGCGAACCGGGAGCTGTTCCATCTCCGTCAACCGGATGGTGGAGCGCGTCAATCCGCGCCTGTTTCTGCATGCCAACTGCTCGGTGCCGATGATCTCACCGCACAGCTATTGCGATATCCAGCTTCCTATTGAGCAACAGATGGCCCGGCGCATACAACCCTTTGGCATCCATCACTGTGGCGCCAACTTGCAGCGCTATGCCGGCGCGTATGCTCAGCTCCCACTGGCCTTCGTCGATGTTGGCTGGGGCTCCGATGTGGCTGCCTGCCGTAAAGCCTTGCCAGAGGCTTTCTTCAACCTGCGGCTCAGCCCGGTGCGCATGCTCACCTGCACCCACCAGGAAATCGCTGCCGACGCAGAATCGTTGCTGCGAGCCGCCGGTCCGCTGGAGTTAGCGGGCGTGTGTTGTATCAACATGGATTACGGAACGCCTGACGAAAACATCTCTGCGATGTACGCAGTGGTTGAGAGATTTCGAAGAGACGCAATTGACTGAAAGGTAAGTGCGGAAGGAGTGCAACCATGATTTACTGTAGTAACAATTGGATGATAGCCCGCATTTTCTATCCTTTAGAGACGACATTATGAAAACCATCCGCTGGGGCATCATTGGTTGTGGCAACGTCACCGAGGTCAAGAGTGGACCTGGTTTCCAAAAGGCGCAAGGATCGCAACTGGTGGCAGTCATGCGCCGGGACGCTGCGCTGGCCAAAGATTATGCTCACCGTCATGGCGTGCCTAAATGGTATGCCAATGCACAGGAGTTGATCCATGATCCCGAGGTGGATGCGGTCTACATTGCCACTCCGCCTGACTCGCATGCTGTCTACACCATCGCAGCTGCCCGGGCCGGAAAACCCGTTTATGTTGAAAAGCCTATGGCGCTCAACAGCGCCGAATGTCGAGAGATGATCGCTGCCTGCCGGGCGGCAGGAACGCCGTTGTTCGTGGCTTACTACCGCCGGGCTTTGCCACGCTTTCTGAAAGCTAAAGAACTGCTCGATAACGGCGCCATTGGCGAAGTGCGCTTCGTCGAGATTTTACTCACCCAGCCTATAGAGACCCATCCACCCGGCCAGCTTCCCTGGCGACTGCGCCCCGAGATTGCCGGCGGCGGTTTTTTTGTGGATCTGGCCAGCCACACGCTGGATTTCCTGGATTTTGTCCTGGGTCCGGTGAACAGAGTGCGCGGATTTGCCCGCAACCAGGCTGGCGCTTATCCGGCGGAAGATATCGTTAGTGGAGCCTTTGAGTTTCAAAATGGCGTTCACGCAATAGGAACCTGGTGCTTTAGCAGCTTTGAAACCGCGGATCGCATCACCTTCGTTGGCTCTAATGGGCAGGTCACGCTGTCCACGTTTGGCAACGAGCCGGTGCAGCTTGAAACCCCCACTGATACGCAGGCCTTCGACCTGCCTAACCCGACCCATATCCAGCAACCGTTGATCCAGCAGGTCGTGAATGAATTGCTCGGCATTGAAAGTTGTGTCAGCACCGGTGCAAGCGCCCTGCGCACGACCTGGGTGATGGATCAGTTATTAAGAGAGAACACCTTATCATGAAGAAATCTCAGGATTTTGCCATGCCAAAACATAACCAGACTACCAGCCGCGAGCTTCTGCTGACGGCCGTGGCACACCAGGAACCCGACCGCGTTCCGCTGGATCTGGGCAGCACCCAGGTCACAGGCATTCACGTTATCGCTTACCACCGTCTGCGGGAGGCGCTAGGACTGCCCCCCGTAGAAGCGCAAATTTGTGATCATATTCAGGGCCTGGCGCTGCCCGATATAGACCTGATCGAACGCCTGGGCGTAGATGTTCGCGGTCTCTTCCCACTTAACAGTCACAACTGGAAGATCGTCGAGCAGGAGGATGGGGAGTATTGGAGCTATCCTGATGAATGGGGTATTACCCACCGCAAGCCGCGCCAGGATGGGCTGTATTACAGCGTGTGGAAGGCGCCGCTCGAACGACCTGAATTGACCTCCCAGGATATTGCCCGTCACCCCTGGCCACGACTGGATGATCCGCAGCGTATCACCGGGCTGCGCCAACTGGCGGAAACTTACCGCGCAGCCGGTTATGCTGTGGTCTTAAAGGATCCTTTTGCCGGGATATTTGAGATGGCACAGCGCATTGTCGGTATGGAAAACCTGCTGGTAATGATGGGCCTCAACAAGGCCCTGGCTGCTACCCTGTTCGATAAACTGGTTGAGCTCAAGCTGTCTTTCTGGGAAATGGCCTTGCCGGAGCTGGCGGATGTGGTTGATGTGATCAGCCAGGCGGATGATTATGGCACGCAGGCTTCGCAAATTATCTCGCCGCGGATGTTCCGCGAGCAGCTGAAGCCCCGTTGGAAAATTATCTTTGACCGCCTGCACATCCTGGCGCCTAACTCCCGGCGCTTTTTCCATTCCTGTGGTAACGTGCGTCCCCTGCTGCCTGACTATATTGAACTGGGCGTGGAAATTCTCAACCCGGTGCACGTCCGTGCAAAAAATATGGAGCCGGTTGCCCTCAAGCGCGATTTCGGCGATGTGCTGACCTTTTGGGGTGGCGGCGTCGATACCCAGGGCGTGCTGCCAAACGGCACCCCGGAAGAAGTCAAAGACGATGTTCGCCGAAACATCGAATCCCTGGCGCCCGGCGGTGGCTTTGTGTTCAACACTGTTCACAACATCCAGGCCGATGTATCTGCAGAAAATCTGGCGGCAATGTATGAGGCTTTGGAGGAATATGGCATCTATTAGAGAAGAAGGAAAATGAAGATCTATCCTGAAGTTGGTTTTGCCATTTTAGGCGCCGGTATGATCGCCGATTATCATGCCCGCGCCATCGCAGCCAACGCTGAAAACGGGGCGCGTTTGGTTGCCGTTGGGCACTATGATCCGCAACGCTTTGCCGAGGTCGAGAGTCGCTTTGGCGTGCCCTGCCAGTCGGAAGGTGAACTGCTCTCCAACCCTCAGGTGGAGGTGATATGCATCTGCACTCCCAGTGGCGGACATGCCGGGCAGACGATCGCGGCTGCGCAGGCTGGCAAGCATGTGTTGGTCGAGAAGCCAATTGCCACTCGGTTGGAGGATGCGGATGCGATGATCGCTGCCTGCCAGCAAAGCCGGGTCAGCCTGGGGGTGGCTTTTCAGAGTCGCACCAAACCCGTATTCCAGCGCATTCACACGGCAATCCAGGCAGGGGAACTGGGTGAGCTGACCCTGGGTTTGGTCAACCTGCCCTATTATCGCTCGCAAGGTTATTATGACCAGGCTGCCTGGCGCGGGACCTGGGCTCTGGATGGCGGCGGTGTGTTGATAAACCAGGGCATTCATCAGGTGGACCTGCTCAACTGGTTTATGGGCGATCCGGTCTCGGTAACCGCTCACGCCCTGACCTTGCAGCGCCAGATCGAAGTCGAGGATACCCTGTGTGCCAGCCTGCGTTTTGCCACTGGCGCCCTGGCAGCCATCAACGCCACCACGACCGCCTCCCCAGGATTCCCTCCGCGGTTGGAAATTTATGGCACGCGTGGCGGTGTACAGATGGAGGACGACACGGTGATGCGCTGGTGGTCGCAGAATGCGCCTGCTGAAGTGAATTCCACTCCAGCCCAACCGTCCTCGGCTGGTGCGGGAGCCGATCCGCGTGGCATTTCTATCGCCGGGCATGTCGCCCTGGTGAGTGATTTTATCCACGCTTTGCGAGAAGAGCGTCCACCCCTGGTGGATGGCACAGAAGGACGGCGCAGCCTGGCAACCGTGGCATCGATTTACCAGGCGGCCGGAATATGGTGAGTGCATAATATGGACACGAATGCAGCAAACTCCAACGTTGCATGGGAGCGCTTCCTCAGCGCAGCCCGTCTAGGAGCGCCCGATCAAGTGCCGGTAGCGCTGATTGTCGATAGCCCCTGGCTGCCCGGTTGGGCAAATATCGACACGCGCGATTATTATCTCTATCCTGAGAAATGGCTGGAGATCAACCAAAGCCTCCGGGCTCGGTTCCCGGGCGCGGTCTGGATTCCCGGTTATTGGGTGGAATTTGGAATGGCGGCTGAGCCCTCGGCCTTTGGGGCAAAAATCCGCTTTTACCCTGACTGTCCTCCCTCCATTGAGCCGCTTCTACCAGACTTGGAATATTGGGCCAAAGCGAAACCGATCAATCCTCTCGAAGACGGACTGATGCCGCTGGTTCTGCGCCTCTACCAGCAGATGGATGCACGCGTCTCCGCTGAAGGGACTCCCATCCGTATGGTGGCAGCCCGCGGCCCTCTGACGGTTGCTTCCTGGTTGGTCGGGATCACGCCGCTTATGGAAGGACTGGTCATGCAACCCGCGCTCATCTCCCAACTCCTGGAAATGGTCACTACCTCGTTGATCTCCTGGCTGCAAGCTCAACTCGAATGCCTGAGTCACCCTGAAGGGATTCTTCTGCTCGATGACCTGGTTGGCATGGTTTCTCCACGCACGTATCAGGCGTTGGTCGAACCGCATCTCAAGCGCATCTTCGCTCAATTCTCGGGATTATTACGTATTTACCATAACGATACTCCCTGCCCGCGCCTGCGGGAAAACTTGGCCCAGGCTGGCATTGACGTTTTTAACTTCAGCCATGAGATGGACATTGCCATGGTCAAAGAAAAGATGGGACAGCGCGTTGCCCTGATGGGAAATATCGCCCCGTTAGATTTGGGGGTGCGCGGCGACCCCGTTGAAGTATATAGTGCAGCCCTAGCTTGCCTGGAAAAGGCCGCCGCTGGCGGTGGGCTGATCCTTTCCTTTGGCGGCGGCGTCTCTCCCGGGACCCGGCCGGAGAATATTGATGCTTTGCTGAAAGCTGCTCACGATTGGAACAAGTCTCATTTTTCTATCGAATGATACAAAGAAGAAATTATGACAAACCGTCTTAATCCTGACCGTTTTTTCTCTCCTGAGCCTGGCCAACGCACCCTGGCGCATGAGCTCTACCAGTGCGCCGAAGAGCTGCCGCTGGTCTGCCCGCACGGGCATGTGGACCTGCGTCTCTTCGCCGACCCGGATGCGACCTTCGGCTCACCCGCTGACCTGTTCATCATCCCCGATCACTATGTTACGCGCATGTTGTACTCGCAGGGAATTTCACTGGAATCGTTGGGAGTTCCACCCTCACCCCTGGCTCCTCTCTCTGAAAGGGAGAGGGGAAGTGAAGGCGACCACCGCAAAATCTGGCTCATCTTCTGCGAAAACTTTCATCTCTTCCGCGGGACACCCAGTGGCATCTGGCTGACGGATGAGCTTGCCACTGTTTTTGGTGTGGATGAAAAACCAAACGCCTCGAACGCCGACCGGTTGTTTGATACCATTTCCGAAAAACTGGCTTCTCCCGAATTCTCCCCGCGCAGCCTCTACGAGCGCTTTAATATCGAAATCCTTTGCACCACAGATGCCGCCACCGACAGGCTTGAGCACCATCAAGCCATCCACCAAAGCGTTTGGAATAGAAACATTCGCCCAACCTTCCGCCCCGATGGCGTGGTCAACCTGGACGCCCCAAACTGGCGCGCGAACATCGATAAACTCAGCGAGGTCAACGATATTGATGTGGTGGATTACAACTCCTTCGTTCGCGCATTGGAACTGCGACGCGAATACTTCAAATCCATGGGAGCGACCGCCACGGATCACGCCGCGCTGACACCTGCCACCGCTCAATTGACACCTGCCGAAGCAGATGCGATCTTCCAGCGCGCGCTGAAGGGACAGTTCGAGCCCGGCGATGCGGCCCGCTTCACCGCTCACATGTTGATGGAAATGGCGCGCATGAGCGTCGAAGATGGCCTGGTGATGCAGTTGCACCCCGGTTCGCTGCGCAACCACAACCATCTCATCTTCCAAAAATTTGGTTTGGACAAAGGTGCGGATATCCCTATTCAAACAGAATACACACGCAATCTGCTTCCGTTGCTCAACAAATACGGCAATAACCAGCGTCTCACGCTCATCCTGTTCACGTTAGATGAAACCACGTATTCACGAGAGCTCGCCCCGCTGGCCGGACATTACCCCGCGCTGAAACTAGGACCGCCCTGGTGGTTCTTCGACAGCCTGAACGGAATTGCACGTTACTTTGATCAGGTCATGGAAACAGCTGGTATTTACAATACCACGGGCTTCAACGATGACACGCGCGCCTTCTGTTCTATACCTGCACGGCATGATGTCTGGCGGCGAGCATCCGCCAATTGGCTGGCAGGGTTGGTCGTCCGTCATATCATCGATGTAGACGATGCGCGCGAAATGATCCGGGAACTAGCTGTTGGTTTGGCAAAACGGGCGTATAAACTTTAAATGTCATTGTTCGCTCGCTACTGCATTAAATGGCGAACTGACCGGGGGCAATTCCATCCCTGCCCGTGCCCCCATGAACCGCTTTGAGACTCCCGAGGGTCTGCTCGGCGCGATAGTGTGATCGAAAAGTCCCGAATACGTGTCGCTTGCAAGTAAAATATCAATAGAAGATTGTGTTCGACCCGTTGTGGGCCAATGTGGAGGAACAGAAGGACAGGGAAAATTATGATGTATAGCATATCCCGAATGCGGGCAAAAATTTTTTACCGGTTGAAAGCATGGTCTTGACCAAAACCAGGGCTTTTCTCGAAACTCAGGGAAAAGGGTTAGCCCTTTTGCTCGCGATGTTGCTTGGAGCGCTCTTGCCTCGCGCTCATTTCTTTACATTCCTGATCCAGTATTTTCTGATGATCATGCTGTTCTTTGCGTTTCTGGATATCGAGTTCAAGCCGCAGAAGTTTCAAAAGAGCGTGATCTGGATTTTGCTTGCGAATACAGCCGTGGCATTCAGCGTATATTGGTTGTTGGCTCCGTTCGATCTTATGCTCGCCTTATCGGCTTTTATGACGGCCATCGCGCCGACCGCAATTGCGGCGCCGGTTATCATCGGCTTTATTCACCGGGAAGTTGAATACGTGGTTGCCGCTGTGCTAATTACCAATCTGTCGAGCGCGGTGATCGTCCCTCTGGCATTGCCTTCCTTGACGGGCGCAGATATCCAAATCTCGGTTTGGGAAGTTTTGCAACCTGTCCTGGTGGTCATGTTTGTACCGTTAATCCTTGCCCTTCTTATTTCAAGGCTCTCACCTGAAATAAGAAAGTTTATTCGTAAAGGGAAAACGATTTCGTTTCCAATCTGGCTGGCCAACCTTTTTATCATCAGCGCCAATGCGTCGAATTTTCTGCGCAATGAAAATTCCAATTCTATGCTCAGCCTGCTCTCAGTAGCGCTTACGTCCCTTGTGATCTGCATCCTCAACTTTAGCCTTGGCGCATTGCTCGGTGGTCGCCGTCACTGGCAGGAGGCCAGCCAATCGCTCGGGCAAAAGAATCTCTCTTTCGTTATCTGGATCGCTTTGACCTTCATCAACCCCCTCGTGGCGATGGGACCGATGTTCTATATCGTCTATCACCATGTTTACAACTCATGGTCGATTTACCGTTTCGAGAAACGGCGGAGCGCTCTTTTATACAATTCCACCAGAATATAACAATGAACCTGACCTATAGCGAGACTGTCCACATCCTGTGTGCCGGCTGTATCATCAGCACGCGTTTTTTGAAGAATATCCGTTCACACAAATGGGTTAATATTCCTTGCTTATAAGTCGTGCATTTCTTCTAAGTGTTAGAGCCCTTTCCGTTGCTGTTTCCTCGCGCTTTTTTGAGCAGGCGCGCGGAGATGACGCCGATCCCAACAACGCCAGCAAGAAGAGCCAATCCTTGTAGTAGATAAATTGGGACAGGAGTTGGGTTAGGTGGTGTGACTCCCTGTGGCCCAGCCACCCGTCGAATGCGCCACAATGTTCCTGTATCCATTCGCTGGCGGATTGCGCCGCGCTCGGGTGCGATGTGAATGGTTCCAAAGTCAACCACATAGAGCGCTCCATCCGGACCGAACTGACAATGCGAGGGACGTTCAAACCCGCCGTGGAACAGTTTGGAAGCAGGCCCGGTCCTTTTGTTAACTGCAAAATCGTAGATTTGCCCGGTTTCCATATCTACCCTTACTACCTTAAAACCAGTTGGTGCTGATCCCAATCAGCAGGCGTATGCGGCTAAGCATCTGCTCCTTATCTGTGAGTGCGCGCGGTTGTCTGTTTTGTTTATGAAACGTTGGCAGGTTGGTCAGTGAGGGAACTTGGTGCATTGACATTTGCGCCCGGATCCACGCCTGCGCTCAGGCGATACACCAACTCGCCCCCGATCCAGCCGGTAATCAACGCTAGACCAACTCCTGCGAAGGATAGAATCAACGCCAGTGAATTTGGAACGAAGTCTACAACTCCATTGCGTAAAAACCAGCTCATGGCAAACATAATCACGATCACAAAATTCCCTAACCCATGCCAGAGACCAATATTTTTCGCCCGTGAATTGTTTGGCAACGCTAACCAGTCAATAAACCCGAAAACTGCCGCGAGTAGACCTCCAATGATGCCGACAGCGATCATATAGAATGAAACTTTTGGAAAAACCGGGTTGCCGGCAACCAAATATAGAACATCGAAGATAATCGCTGCCGAAAACAGCCCTAGAGAGGAATAAGGAATTATCCTGAGTGATGTTATCCCCCATTCAATGCATTCTTAAGTGTGGATCCCAGCCAGGTCATGCCGATTGCACGCAGCAGATTTGCAATTGAAAGCAGGAAATGGAACGGGTATGAAGAATGAGATCTGGCTGGTATTGCGAAGCAATATGCTTCGCAATAAAGAAATTTTAAACAACAAGAGACCAGAGATTTGCCTCTGGTCTCTTGTGCATCTTATAAAAAGCTAGCAGCAGCCGTCCGGGAGGGTTTTCAGCGCTGTGAAAGGGTAGCAGGCCCAGACCGTGCAAGAACGGGAGCGAATCCGCATGATGAGCTATTACCAGTCTGGACTGCGATCCTGCGCGGGGTTGTTGGTCAGATTGTAAGGTGTGCCGCCATCTAACCCGACCACGTAGATCTCGAAGTTGCCATCCCGGTCGGTTGAAAAGGCGATCCATTCCTCGTTTGGACCTAAGCTGGGATCCAGATCCTGGGCAAAATTATCCGTGATCCTTCTTGTCGCGCCACCGCTGTCGGTCATCGTATAGATTTCAGAGTTACCATCCCGGTCTGATACAAAGGCGATCAGCAGCCCGTTGGCGTTTCCAGCAGGCGAATAGTCATTGGCGGGATTTCGGGTCAGGTTTTCCAACCCGGTTCCGTTTGGCCTGATCTTATAAACTTCCAGGTTGCCATCACGGGTTGAGGTAAAGGCGATCCAGTCTTCTGTGCCCAGAAATCGACGCACAGAGTACCAGGAGGGAGCGAAATCATTACCGGCGTTGTTGGTGAG
>JAABUE010000088.1 GCA_011389535.1 Anaerolineales bacterium | reverse complement strand
AAACCAAAAGTTCGCCCCTCCCGATCGGCTGGCGGGCGAATACGCCCCAGCCGCCTTTCTCAGGAAAGGGCCTGGCCTCCAGTTTCGGAGATAGATGGGAATGAAATTGACCGGTCACTACATAATCCTCCAATCGGGTTTTACTTGTCCCGCTGGGCGGGACTTGTGCCGCGAAGTGGTACGTGTTTCGCGAATCGTATATTTTCTCGCAGCAGGATCATTCGCCTCAGAACGAATTAACAACATTCGCCGCCCCCGAGGGAATCCCTCAAAAGGCGGCGGTTTGTGCAGAACGCTGCACCGATGAGACGGTTTCTCTCACCGCGAATCGCTGCATTTTACTATTTTGTATCCGATATTTCAAGGATTGGTACGTTACAAATTTATAAAATCGGAGAGGCCCTCAGCCTTGCCTTGATTAAAAAAATGGGTACAAAGTTTCTCGCTATATTTCGATATAACAAAAAGCTATCGATCAGGCCGTTTTTTGCGCCTGATCCTCTGATTGCACAAATAATAGCTGCTCAGCCGCATCGATCTCCTCCTGGTTGCCAATCAGGCCGATCCGATCCCCGCTCCGGAATATCGTCATGGATTTCGGATTGGCCATCAATTGTCCCTCGCGCAAGATTGCAACCACGGATGCGCCGGTTCGTGCACGCAAGTTGGCCTGGGCCAGCGTCTGCCCGATCAGATGGCTATGCATTGGTAAGCGGAACCATTTTATTTCGATATTATTCGTGGCGTCCAGTAGAGCATGCAGCAGCCGATGCTCTTCCTCGGTGTTAACTTCCAGGTCATAATGGTCCCGGCGGACCGCATCCGTATACTGGTATATTTCTTGCAACGGAAAGCCCAGTTGCAGCAGTGTATGCCGCACGATTTCCAGCCCACCTTCCAGTTCGGGGTGGATGACGTCCTGGGCGCCAAGTTGGGTAAGCCGCTTTGTCCCTTCCTCAGTGATTGCACGAGCGATAATGGGCAGTTCCGGAGCCAGGTCACGCGCAGCGGTCACAACCAACGCGCTGGCATCTTCATCCGGCCCCGCAACAACAAGCGCGCGCGCTCGTTCCAAGCCTGCGTGCGTGAGTACCTCCGAGTTGGCTGCATCTCCAAAAAGACTGGGGATGCCCTGACGGTCTAATTCTTCTATCCGTTCCGCGCCGGCATCCACGACAAGATGGGGTATCTCCATTTGTCCCAGCAGGCTGACAATGTTGCGCCCCACGCGTCCATAACCGACGATCACAACATGATTTTCAATCGTTTCTTCGATCAGAGGCGGTGGAGGACCATGCCGATCCAACAATTTCCAGGTCGTTGGAAATCGTTGGAGCCATTTTTCCAATGGATGGATCAGTCGGAACATCAGTGGATTGAGTGTAATGGATAGCAGCGCGCCTGCCAGGATCAGGGAATACTGGCTTCGCTCCAGCAAGCCAAGCCCCATGGCCTGCTGTCCTAAAATAAAGGAAAACTCACCGATCTGGCTAAAACCAGCAGCCAAGACCAGTGTCATACGAGCTGGCCAGGGGAATAAAAAACCTAAAAATACAGTTACGAGCGCTGTACCGGCCACAATTAATCCGGTCAGGGTCAGGAGAGGAACAATGTTATCGAGTATGTAACGCGGGTTAACCAGCATTCCGATTGAAACAAAAAACAAGACCGCGAATGCTTCCCGAAAGGGAAAAACGTCCGCACCGACCTGGTGGCTGAGCGGTGATTCGCTGACAACCACGCCTGCCACAAATGCGCCTAACGCCAGTGACACTCCGAACAGCTCCGCCGCGCCGAGAGCTGTGCCGAGGGAAATTGCCAATATCACCAAGATAAATAGCTCGCGGGAGCGCGTATGGGCAATACGGAGTAACACCCACGGGATCAACCTCGTTCCGGCGAACAGCACCAGGATCAGAAACCCGGCTGCCTTGAGCAGGGTCAGGCCAAGCTGCTGCCAGTCAAAACCATTTGTTGTATTGGCCAGGGTGGGCATCAAAACCAGGACCAAAACTGTGATCAAGTCTTCTACAACTGACCCTCCGATGGCGGCCTGACCGGGTCGCGTGTTCAACAAGCCGTTATCCATCAAGCCGCGCGATAGCACGACCGTACTGGTAACTGATATTGCTAACCCCAGTATGATTCCGGATTTGAGTTCCCATCCCCAGAGTTGGCTGAGACCTAAGCCCATGAGAATGGTAATCGCTAACCGGCTCAGGGTGCCAGGGAGCACCACTGAGCGAACTTTCCAGAGATCTTTGAGAGAGAAGTGCAGGCCAACACCGAACATCAGGAAAATCACACCCAGTTCGGCCAGTTGGCCGATCGTTTCGGTATCGCCGACAAACCCGGGTGTAAACGGCCCAATCGCGATCCCTGCCAGCAAATAGCCGACGATAGTGGGAAGACCAATACGCCGGGCAATCAAGCCACCGAAAAACGCAACCACCAGTGCTACGACGATATTAATGAGAAGTGGTATTTCTTGCATATACTATCTATGCTCCGGCAAGTGGTTGGCCATCCCGTAATTCGGGGCATGCCTTGCGCGAGAGCTTTCATTCCCGGCGGACATCGCTCTCAACCAGTCTCGCCTGCGAAATCGCTCCCTGAAGGCACTTATGAAAATCAAGCTTGCAAAACAACCAAGAATACCAACACTGCCAAAAATAACGATGAGCGCCCGGTTTTCTTTGGATAAGTTCTGGAGAAAACCGAGCGCTATTAATGCTCCAAGCAAGAAGAGGGCCATTATTGCCAGTAGAGCTGCATCAGGTGTCAATCGATAGCCTCGCTTTGGCATGAACGTGAGTGTCCTCTCTCGAATTCGTAATTTTTTAGGATTTTATCATGGAAACATCCATGCCTTTTTACGGCAAATCCTATAAAACTGATTAAGAGGCTAGTTGGGTCGTTCTGTAACGTGCCACCAGATATGGACACAGATGGCTTATTAACGTGGATATGGCCGTATTTGGGTGCTTTTTATATTCTCAGGGGGCAAAAACAAGGTAAAATACTTCTCGGTCTGCTCGTAATGCGGGTATTACCGATCGGAATCAAAAACTATGGCTCATGTATCCCATAAACTAAAGAACGCCGTTGAAGGCGCACTGGCAGGCGGCGGGGATCCCGCTACCTCGCCCCTATACGTATTTGGCCCGTTTCTAAAACTCATCGTTGTAGCGGGCGTAGCCCAGGTTACCTTCGGGGCCTCCGTCTGGATGGTGATCATAACCATCGCTGTCGTCTCTGCCATGTACCGGCTGGTCATGCGCTGGGTCACCGATGGCAGCGGCGGCAGCGGACTCAGTGAAGAAGAGTTTGGCGGTTGGGCCGTTAAGGTCAACGCAGCCATTACTTTCATCGAATACACGCTCACCTTCCTGGTCAGCATGTCTGCCATGGTGACGTTCATCGCAGACCGCCTCCCGTTTCTCAACAATCAATTCTTGTGGATGCAAAATCGCACCGTTCTGGCAATCGCGCTCAGCGTATTGACCGGCTGGCTGGTAAACCGCGGCCCAAAAGTGGCTGCCCGCGCCTTTGGCCCGGCAACAGCAGGAGTCTTACTGCTGCTGTGGATCATGATCATCGCTACCATCTGGAGAAACGGATTCCATCTGCCTGATTTCAATCTGCAGGCCTTCCAGCCGGGATTCATAGGATTCACGATCAACGGGTATGCCCGTATCCTGGCCGTCATGACCGGCATCGAAGTATTCGCCAATCTGGTCGCCGCTTACGATGGGACACCCGCTCAAAAAAGTAAGAAGGCTTTCAATAGCCTATTGATCATCATGGGAACAACCGCCGCCACGATGCTGATCGTTGGGCCGGCCATCTTCCAACTTTCCGATCCGACTGACCCTCATGTTTCGGTCTTCACCCAGACGATGGACCTGCTCCTGCCCGACCCGCTGCCCTATGTAGGGACAATAGTCGGCATCGCCGTGTTGATGTCCGCTTCGGCAGCCAGCGCACAGGGGCTACAGAACCTGGCACTTGGCCTGTACGAGCGCCATTACATCCCGCGCTACATGGGTGAGCGCAACGAATTCGAAGTAGCGGATAAACCCGTCTGGCTGGAAATCAGCATTGTCGCTATCTGTTTTGCTCTCTTCGGCACGCATGAAGAAACCTACCTGGCACTCTACGCAGCCGGCGTTTTCATCCTGCTCAGCATGACGGCCTGGGCTGTCACAAAACGTCTTGTAAACATGATGCGGGAAGAGTTTTCGCTCGGCAGGCTGTTCCTCATCATTGGCACTGTCGCCTCTGCCCTGCTCACAACCGGTGCTACCGGGATCATCTTCTACGAGCGCTTCTTCGAGGGCGCCTGGACTTACTTCGTTTTCATCCCCGTTCTTTATGCTGGTTTTTCTTATTTCCGGAGACAAATGGGCAGGCCGTCCCCCGAAATGGAGTATCTGGGTATGTTGGACGCCGCCCAGCTGGCCGGCTTCGGCTTCGGCCAGTATGCCAAGGCAGAGGGTGAATCAGGAAACGGCGAACCGGCCTTAGATGTAACCTGGCAACCTGAACCAAAGGAATTCAGCACCTGGCGTAAAGATAGGATTTCGATCAGGCGTGTTGTTGTCCCTCTGGATGGCTCAACCCATGCCGCAAAAGCCCTACCCGTTGCCAAGTTGGTATGCAGAACGATGGGAGCGACTCTCCACCTACTTTCCTCGGTTAAAAATCAAACCCCGGAACAGATGGAGCAATTCGAAGAAAAAGCGCATGGCCGCAGCATATATCTTCAAAAGCTATCTGAAGTACTTGAAAGCGAAGGCTATAAAACCAGCTTTGCGGTCCGTTCCGGCTTCCTCGCCGACGTAACCGCAGACTACGTGGAAGCACATGACATCGATCTGGTCATCCTCTCCACCCATGGAAAATCGGGAGAAAAGAACTGGCAAAGAGGAGGCGTGACCCGCAAGCTCGTCCAAAAAATCTGGAAGCCCATCCTGATGGTCCAGGCCATGCCCGATAAAGTCCATACCCTGCCAGCTCTCAAGCATATCCTGGTGGCGTTAGACGGCTCGCTTTATTCTGAACGGACGCTTCCTTACGCACGCGCGCTCGCAAAAGCGTTCAGAAGCGACATTTACCTGCTATCTGTCCCCGCCGTTCCCAGTGCGGCTGATTACCGCGCCCCAGCTGAATATCTCGAAACCCTGCGCGAGAATAAAGATGCTAACATGCGTAAATTCCTGCATGCGGTTGCACGGTCTCTGCGAAAGGAGGGCTTGCGGGTGCTTACACTCGTCACCGGTTCCATTCCGGCGAAGACTGTCGTCGATGTGAGCAAGGAGAAGCATATTGACCTGATCATGCTGACCTCCCGCGGGCGCGGCGGACTCAAACTGTTATTCATGGGCAGCGTAGCCGATCAAGTGATCGAGGGCGCGGATTGCATGGTTTTCATCATGCCAATTCCAGACGAAAACGATACGCAATCAGCCTGACTTTGACTCGCCCGTTTCACTGCTCTCCGCAGTCAGGCGCTGAGCCAGGAAAATGGGAACGAACGTGATCAAGATCACGATCAGGGCCGCCACGTTCGTCACAGGCCTATCACGAGGGCGGGTCAACTGGCTGAAGATCCAGATCGGGAGCGTGGTCTGCTGCCCGGAGGTGAAGGTGGTGACGATCACTTCGTCAAAAGACAGGGCAAAGGCCAGCATCCCGCCGGCCAGTAATGCGGTGGCAATATTGGGGAAGATCACATAGCGGAAGGTCTGGAAGGCGTTTGCGCCCAGGTCCATCGAAGCTTCCACAAGCGACCCGCTGGTACGCCGGAAACGCGCCAGCACGTTGTTATAGACCACGACAACGCAGAAGGTGGCATGACCGATCACGATCGTCCAGAAGGAAAAGGGGATCTCCAGGCCGCCAATCGCCGTCCGCAAGGCGATCCCGGTCACAATCCCGGGCAGCGCGATCGGCAGGACAAGCAAGAACGAAACCGATTCCTTGCCAAAAAAATTGCTGCGATAGACCGCCGCCGCAGCCAGAGTCCCCAGGACCAGGGCGGCCAGCGTCGCCACCGCCGCAACCCGCAGGCTGAGGGTGAGCGCAGACCACAGGTCCGAACGTCCCAACGCCACCCCGAACCACCTGGTCGTAAATCCGGGTAACGGAAAGGTGTAAGTCGTCTCGTCCGGTGTAAAGGAATAAAGGAAGATGATCCAGATCGGGACGTGCAAGAACAGTAAGGTCAAAAAGGCGGCTATTTTCAGACCCCAGGATGCCTGGGCCCCGGAATACGATTTAGAGCGCATCGAAAGCCTCCCTGGAAATCTGCTCTCGGCGGCGTCCCCGCCGCCAGTTACCGCGGTCGGAGCACTTTTCGGAAGAGGGATTAGAGCGCATCGAAAGCTCCCAGTTTGCGGGCTACCAACAGGTAAATCACCATGATGACGACCGGCCCCATAGTCATGGCCGCGGCCAGCGGGATGTTCCCTCCCGTCCCCTGGTAGGAATAGACCGCCTGCCCGATAAAAAATTTCGAGTTGCCCAGCGAAAGCGGGACGATGAAATCTCCCAGGGTCAATGAGAAGGTAAAGATCGAGCCCGCTACAACGCCCGGAAAAGCCAGAGGCAGAATGACGTTCCGGAAGGTCTGGTACGGTTTTGCGCCCAGGTCGCCGGAGGCCTCCAGCAGCGAGTTCGGCACGCGCTCCAATGCGGTCTGGACGGGGATGATCATATAGGGCAGCCAGATGTATGCAAACACGATGAACATCCCCAGAGGCGACAGCGACAGAGATGAGCCGCCGATCGCGGGAATGCTAAGCAGCCAATCCAGGATGGGATTTAGATGCAATAAATTAATGAACCAGGAAAGGATGCCCTCCTTCGCCAGGATCAATTTCCAGGCATACACCCGCACCAGATAACTCGACCACAGGGGTATGGTCACAGCGATCAAGAGCCAGGTTTTCAAGCGCGGCGAGGCGAACCTGGCGATATAGTACGCCAGCGGAAAGGCCAGCAGCGCATCGGTGACCGTCACTGCCGCTGCCATCAACGTGGTGCGGAAGAAGATTTCCCGGTTTGCGGGATTGAAGATCAACGCGTATGTCCGCAGGGTGAATTCACGTACGATCAGGCCGGTAAACTCTTCCAGGTAAAAGAAACTGTTCACCAGCAAAGCAAACAATGAGCCCAGGTAAACGACCAGCATATACAGCAGGGGCGGGCCAAGCAGCAGCAACAGGACCAGCCTGGGGCGCAAGAATAGATAAGTGGAAATTCGACTCAGCATGCTATGCTCCTAACCGGCGGATATGATCCCTGTGCCAGGACAGGCGCACGGGCTGTCCGCGGGACTGGAGCACATCCATCGAGGTGGTGCGCAGGTTTTGCTCCACTACAACCAGATCACCGCCGCCTTCCAGCTCCACCATGTAGCGCGTATACAGGCCAAGATACACCACGTCACGGACCACTCCATCCACTATATATTGATCTTCCCCCGGGTTCTCTTCCTGGGATGCCAGATGGATTTTTTCAGGGCGGATAGAAAAAGGCTCCGGCCTGCCCGTAATCCGGGTTGCAACTTCCCCGCTGACCAGGTTCGAGACACCAACAAAGCCGGCCACAAAGGGCGTGCGCGGGTGCTCGTAGATCTCTGCGGGGCTGCCAACCTGCTCGATGCGGCCGTGGTTGAAGACCGCAATGCGGTCGCTCATCGTCAGGGCTTCTTCCTGGTCGTGGGTCACGTAAATAAAAGTGATCCCAACCTTTTTTTGGATGGCCTTGAGCTCGCTCTGCATCTGCTGCCGGAGTTTCAAGTCCAGGGCGCCCAGAGGCTCGTCCAGCAGCAAGACCTTGGGATGGTTGATCAGGGCCCGCGCCAGGGCGACCCGCTGGCGTTGCCCGCCCGAAAGCTGGGCAGGTTTGCGCCCGGTCATCCCTGAAAGCTGCATCAACTCGAGCATCTCTTCGACACGGCGGGATTGTTCCAGCCTGGGGACTTTTTTGATCATCAACCCGTAAGCAATGTTCTCGCCGACGGTCATATGCGGGAACAGAGCATAGTCCTGAAAGACGGTGTTCACGCTGCGTTCATACGGGGGCAAACGCGAGACATCCTGCTCGTACAGGAAGATCTGTCCCGCGGTCGGCCGGTCGAATCCGGCGATCATGCGCAGGCAGGTTGTTTTTCCCGACCCCGAAGGCCCAAGCATGGAGAAGAACTCGCCGTCGCGCACTTCCAGGTTTACCCCGTCAACGGCCCGGACCTCCCCAAAGTAGCGGTTAACGTCTAGAAACTTAACAGCTGAAATGGAGTGATTGTTTTTAGGTTCCACAATGAACTCAGATGTGATAGTAACTTGCTTACCAAAAGGAAGGGGAAAAGCGGGGTGTTCCGGGCGGGTTTCACCCGCCCGGAACACCCCGCACCCCATATTTACATACTACCGACCGCCAATGACTGCCACGTAGCTGGTGACCCATTCATGATAAGGGACACATTCCATACGGCCGTCGCCACAGTCCGATGTGGGCGTGCGCCACCACCAGATCTTGTCGAAGTCGTTCAAGCCGTTGTCCACACAGCCAGTCGGGCCAAGCAACTCATTACCTTCACAGGCATCCAGCCGGACCGGGATATTTTGGAACCAGGCCGCCAGGTCGCCCTGCACCTTGGGAGTGAGAGACCATTCCATCCACTTGTAGGCGCAGTTCGGGTGGGCGGCATCCACGTGCAGCATGGTTGAGTCAGCCCAACCGGTGGCGCCTTCTACCGGAACGACCTTGTCAATCGGCGCGCCGCCAAACTTCAGGAGGTTGGCCTGGAACGGCCACGAACCGGATGCAGCCACGCCTTCATTGGTGAAGTCGTCCATCTGGACAAAGGCGTCGTGCCAGTAGCGGTTGACCAGCTTGCGCTGCTCGCGCAGAAGCTCGACTGCGGCGTCGAACTGCTCACGGGTCAGGGCATACGGGTCCGTGATCCCCAGCTCCGGCCGGTGAGCCATCAGATACAGGGCGGCATCGGCCACATAGATCGGGCCGTCGTAGGCCTGGATGCGGCCTGCATTGGACTCTCCATCCGGCAGCTCCATCTCTTCGAAAACGACATCCCAGCTGGTCGGAGGGCTATCCCCGAACACATCCGTGTTGTACATCAGGATATTCTCGCCGGAGGAATAAGGCACGCCATAATGTTCCGGAGTGCCATCACCATCCGTGTCAACGGTATGCCAGGGGGCGTCCTGCAGGCGCGGATCGATCTGGTCGTAGCTTGGGATAAGGTCCAGGTTGAGTTCCTGGACACGTCCCCCGGAGATCAGGCGGTTGGACGCGTCGCCGGAGGCGGTCACCAGGTCGAACCCGCCCTCGTTCATCAGGGCGACCATCTCGTCCGAAGTAGCCGCGGTCTTTACTGTGACCCTGCAACTGGTCTCCGCTTCGAATTGGGTTACCCAGTCGAAAGCCGGGTCGGTATCGCCGCGCTCGACGTATCCGGCCCAGGCTACAATCGATACCTCGCCTTCGCCTTCGCCGATCTCTTGCAAGGGTCCCGTGACCGGGACGTTGCCCGCAGGGCTTCCCCCGCAGGCCGATAAAACCATGCTTGCAACCGCGAGCAAAGCAAATAACTTGAATTTCATCACTCTCTCCTTTGATAAACCTTTATAAAATACGGATAAAAGCATTCTCAATTGCTCGAACGATATAACCACCTCCTCTCAAAAGAAAATGCTGCAACATTGCAGGTCAATATGACAAACTAGAGCGATTATATCGGAATCGGAAGAAACGTCAATTCAAAATTTCCGTTTCGGAAAGGATTGTCATATTTTATGTACAGTCAGGCAAATTCGAGCTTCTGGTTTACCTATCCCATGCTGGCCAGGGCAACGATCCCACGGAAGGCATTATAGGCCGTGAGCATATCCGGCAGGGACAGCGAGACACGGGTGCCATCCCGCCCGGCGCCCGGCATACGCATGGCGTGATCGGCCATCACGGAGTTTGTGAACGCGACTGCGAGGGACACAGGTTCATCCAGTCTGAACGGGGCGGGAGCTTTATCCTGGGCCAGCCTGCCCACCGCCAGGGCTGCCGCACTCCGGATCATAGTTTGGGTAACACCGGGCGGCAGGCACTCGGCTGCGTAGCGACCCGTAGCGTGCTTGACCACTGCAACCTCAAGATCGCCCAGCAGCTCGACCGCCTGGGCGCAAGCCGTCTGGTCGCCAGTGACCATCAGGGCAGGCACGCCGAAGTGACCGGCCACCGCCGCGTTGAGGCCGTATTCGCCCACCAAAATGTCGTCCAGCCAGACGTTGGCCACCGTTCTAGACGACCAGGTATGATCCAGGATGGC
>JAABUE010000087.1 GCA_011389535.1 Anaerolineales bacterium | reverse complement strand
GTCAGAACCGATAAACGCGAGGGTGGTCGGAAGATTCAGCCCGCTGACGACCGGCCGCACATCCAGCCGGGGATGCAGCATGACAGGCCCACTTGATTGAGCGGAGGCCAACTGGCTTGAAGTAGAACCCATGATCAGGGCGAGCACCAAAAGAGCCACGCTCGTTCTGATCCAAACACCTTTTGTATCCATTTCCAGTTTACTCCTTTCCAAAATTGATCGGGACGAGTTATCACTCGCCTAGTTGGGAATCAAGGCGATTTGAACATGGTCAGGGTACTGCCGGACTCGTCGGAGTGGCTGAATTTAAGGCTGGAGTGGTTTAGAGATGAGAAGGTAAGCCCGGCAGTCAATCGCCTACCGGTGTTTCAGACCTAATAAGCAAAGCCGCAGTCTGCGAGAGAGCGGCTCGAGGCCTGTTAATATGTACGCACGATTTGGGATTTTGGATTAATCAAACCGGCGAATTGGAAATTCAAGGAATAATAAGGAAACCGTCCAACACCACTACCCCCGTTGGTTGAGGGCTGCCGCCGGTTGGCTCCACCGTGACAGAGACTGCTGAATATTCGAGCAGGGAGCCGGAAGCCCTGATGCGTGTACCACCATAGTTTTGCTCGTCAGTCGAGAAAACAGCCCCACTGGTCCTAGTATCATCCCGGACCAACCATAATTGGTACTGGTGGGCCTCGTCGAGAGGCGGCAAGCCATCCACCACCAGCGCCCCATTCCTGCCGTCCGCACCGACGAGCACGAATCCGGTCGCATTTGGGATCTCATCGGTCGCATTCAAGGGAACCGCCCGCATCCCACCCGAAGAGGTGGCAATCTCCAATAGATTGACCCGTTGCCACAACGCCAGGCTGAAGACACCTAGGAGGAGGATCAGAGCGAGACTCGCCAACCCCCAGACTGGCAGCAGGCGTTCCAGCCACGAGCGCCCAGAGGCCTGAGCAGGAACGGGCTGCGGCGCTCGCGATCCTTGAATGCTTCGCATGAGCCGTTCCTTCAGCTCGGGAGGTGGATCGACTGGAGGCACAGCGAGGCTTAATTGCACAGCAATGGTTCGAAAATCGCCTGACTCACGCCGGCAGATCCAGCAGCTTAACAGGTGGTCTTCCACCTGGAGGGCTTCGTCGGCCTCCAAGCTGCCTAATGCAAAAGCGGGTAGCAGGTCAAGCACATGAGACTCGTCCGGCATCTCAATTCCTCGTCAATTCTCTTCCGATATACTGTACGTATGTACAGACCGGGTGGATTTATCTTCCGACTCCTGTTCCTCGCTGAGGAGCTCGCGGAGCTTCTGCATCGCCAGCCGGATGCGCGTTTTGACCGTTCCAAGCGGTTGCTGGAGAATATCCGCGATCTCGGATTGGGTATAGCCGCCAAAGTATGCCAGCATCAACGCTTGCATTTGTTCAGCCGGCAGCCGGGAGATGGCGCTGCGGACTCGCTCCCGGAGCAGCAAATGTTCGGCGAGTTTCTCCGGATCCTGGGTCTGGATTGCACCATCAGGCGTTATCTCATCCAAACTTAGCGCGGATTGATCCGGCCGTACAGCCTGTCGTCGCAGCACATCAATCGCGTGGTGACGGGCGATATGGGTCAGCCAGGTGCTCACCTTTGCCTTATCCGCACGATAGGAAGCAGCTTTCTGCCAGACGCGCATAAATATGTCCAGGGTGATCTCTTCCGCAGTCGAACGGTCTCCAACGATCGCCAAGGCGAGACCGAAAACCAGGCGGCCGTAACGCTCATAGAGTTGATCCAACGCCTCTGGTCGCAACTGAACAACCAATAGGATCAATCTTTCATCCTCATATCTAGCGTAGTCCACAGATAATTTCATAAAGTTTCAAATGACCAAAAAGCGGCTCAGATTAGATTGCTCATCTGGGGCGCGACGCACATGGTATGTTGGTATATAACGATGGATCCACCATTGTACCATCACTCTGTTTCCTCGGTTTTGCAGTTTATTGGTTCTTCAGGATTTGGCGTGAAGAGGTTCGGAAATTCCCAAAGATCCGTTTTATTTGGCTGGCAGACAGAGTCAGTTCGCAAAAAATACCGGAAATAAGGTCGGCGGCCAGATCGCTTTTATGATTGGAAAATAAGCTGTTGTCTTACTTAACCTGGTGGGCTGGCAGCCGCTCCACTACGCTGGTAAGCCCCGATCATTTCAGTTAAACAGGTTGAAGTGTAATCAGGTAAAAACCCTACGCTTAACCAGAAAAATCCCCTATTGTTTTTTTTCCAATGCTGGGTTTTTATGACTACAGGTTCAAAATATATTTTTTATGGGTATCCCAGATAAGAGTTTACCTGTTTCGAATTAGGTATCATAAGTGACCGAAAATCAGACCAATAAATCCTCGTCAAAAGCAAAGATCCTTACTCTGGATCAAATCTCCGCGGGTGGTGTCGCTTTCCGTTGGAAGAATTCCAATCCAGAAGTAGTGATTGTGTCGGTAAAACCCAAGCTGAGGTGGCAGTTGCCAAAAGGGATCGTAGACCCGGGAGAATCGCCAGAGGTCACCGCTGTACGAGAGGTAAGGGAAGAAGCCGGAGTCGAAACCGACCGGCTCGATTTAATCGAAACCGTTGAATACTGGTACAGAAGTTTCAGAAACGGGAAACCGGTCAGATTTCACAAATATGTACATTTTTACTTATTGCAATATCGTAGTGGAGAAGTATCCAACCATGACCATGAAGTCGAAGAAGCAAGATGGGTCAGTTTTGATGAAGCGGTTAAGATGCTTGCCTTCAAAAGCGAACAAGAGGTGGTCGAAAAAGCGCGTGAGGTGGTCGCAGTGATGGGAAGCGCAAGCAATTAGATTAATATCTCTGTCACCCCCCAGGCGATCCAGGCGGCGATCTGCGCTACTACCACCGTCAACCCTGCGATGGCCAGCATGGCGCGCGTCCCCAGTTCCCGCCGCAGCACGGACAGGGTCGCCAGGCAGGGCAGGTAGAACATCACGAAGGTGGCGTAGGTCACCATCTGCGAGGTACTGAGGGCAGTATCGAAATTCACTGTTCCCAGGGCCTGCCCCAACATCACCAGCGACAATTCTTTCCGTAAAATTCCAAAAATCAACGGCACCCCGACTTCCGCCGGTAAGCCCAGGCTCCAGGTCAGCGGGCGGACGAGCCAGTTAAACGCCACCGCAGCGTTGAAGAAATTCAGCGCTGCCAGGATCGCACTGCCCGCGATCAGGATCGGCCAGGCCTCGACCACAAACTCACGCACCCGGAACCAGGCTTTGCCGGTCACATTTTTCAGGGTCGGGATGCGGTAGGTTGGCATCTCCAGGATCATGCCGGGGGTATCTTCGGGCATCATCTTACTCAAAATACGCCCGGTGACGGCGATGACCAACAGGTTAAAGAGGTAGAATGCAAAGGCCGCCAGCGGACCCAGATAAAAGGCAACCAGCCCGAATATCACCGCCAGGCGCGCCGCACACGGGACCAGGGTTGCCAGCGCTGCCGCCAGGTAGCGGTCACGAGGTTCTTCCAGCGAGCGGGTAGACATGACCGCCGGAACATTACAGCCATAACCCAAAATAAAGGGCACAATCGCTTTGCCATGCAGCCCGATACGGTGCATCAATGCATCCATCAGGAAGGCCACCCGCGGCAGGTAACCGATGTCTTCCAGAACGCCCAGGCCAAACAAGAAGGGCAGCAGGTAGGGTAACACGATCGCGATGCCGGCTGCGATGCCCTGCAACACACCCACGATGATTTCTGAGAGCAGGGTTTCTGCTTCAAAAGGAGCTATCGCGCCCCGGGTAAGCGCATCAAAGAATGCCAGCAGCGGCGGCTCGATTAACTGCCCGATCCCATACACAGCTTGAAAGAACAGGAACAGCACGAACAATAAAATAGCATATCCCCAAAACGGATGCAAGAGCAGGTCATCCAACCGGTCACGATGGGAGATGCGCCGCTCACCCTGCTTGACAAACTTTTGCGCCAGGGCACGCGCCTGTGCGTACCGTTCAATGGATGCATCCCCGTGCATATATTTTGTTTTGACCCCATTTTTTCCCGCTTCCAACGCTTTCAAAAATACGCCTTTTACACCCCGTCCTTTGCTGGCTACCAACGGCAAAACCGGCATTCCAAGTTCATTTTGCAGCCCGGGACCATCGATGTGCAACCCGAGGCGGTGAGCCTCATCGATCATATTCAGGGCCAGGATGACAGGCTTATTTAACGGAAGCAGCTCGAGGGTCAATTCGAGACCGAGCGCAAGACGAGAAGCATCTACGACATTGATGATCACGTCAACCTCGTTCGAACGCAGATAGCAAGCTGCTTCCCTTTCAGCAGGGCTGTGCGCATCAAGCGTGTAGGCGCCAGGCAGGTCAACGATCTCGACCACCTCGCCGGCTACGCGGACTTTGCTTTCCGTGAACTTGACCGTTGTACCGCTAAAATTGCCTGTCTCGGCTTTGTAGCCGGCTACCTGGTTGAACAAGGTGCTTTTGCCGCAATTCGGTTGTCCAATTAATGCGATTCGCAAGAGTGTGGCTCCACGATGATTTTATCGGCAATGCCTCTGCCAAGCGCTATCTCGCGCTGGTTGCATTCGACCAGCAAGGGACCACCCAGGGGCGCTTTCCGCAACAGATGCAAACAGTCGCCCGGGTGGATGCCATACTGGATCAACTTGCTGCGCAGATTAATTCCGCCAGCGAAATCAATTACACGGACAGAGTCGCCGGGCGAAAATTGGAGCAAGGTTTTCATCAGGCCGTTTATATCCCAATTATCGAGCGCAGCCTAGTGAGATTCGTCCCTGACTAAGATGTCCCAAATCGGTATAATTGCTCCTAATGCGTAATTTATTTAGATCGTCCGTCTTGCTTCTGTTTCTGCTCAGCGCCTGCAATTTCCCCGGGCCAGGCCAGACCGTTGTTCCCGAAACAGCGCCAGCCAGACCAACGGACACACCTGCCCAGGATGTTCCATACACAGAATGTGGATTCGCCTGGGCACGCGAGCCTTTGGCAGAACTGTCCAAAGAATTCGATACAGCGCTGAAAGCAGCACAGCCGCAGGCGAGCGGGTATGCCGAAGCCTACGGCGAAAACTGCCTTAATAGCCAAGGCGAAGTTGTGCGTTTCCTGGCAATGCAAACGGATTTTTATGTCACGCTCAAAGTAAGAGATCTCGAAGATAAACAGATACTGGGGGAATTGATCGAACAGGTATTAGCGGCGGTATCAGAGTTCCCTGTAAACGAAACCCCCGGTCCGCAACCCGGAACCGTGGGTATTACGTTTGAAGCGCCGGGTGATGAACTTCGATTATGGTTCACCCAACTTGAAGCCCAGGCCGCAATCGATAAGGGCTTGCAAGGTGAAGAACTTTTCAATTCCTTGCAAGCGGAATAAACCTATACGCTTTATATTGCTCTCCCAGGCTGGTTGCATTTGCCAGTCAAAGAGAATTATCAGCGCCGATATGCGTAATCCGAAGTGAATTTTTACACTATTGACAAAGGCACTCACTCCAGCATATACTTTTTTAAAGGCGTTAACGTAATTTCTCACCGAAGAATGGAGGTGATATCAAGCTACAGGACCATCATCATTGTAGGATGCGTCGCCTGCTAACCGGGCTGGCTCCCCGCAAGTTCTCTCCAGGCAGCGTTGCTAGTATTCTCATCGGTTCTATCCAAATGGAGACTAGGAGTCAGACCATGAAGATATACAAAATTTTCCCCCTGCTTCTCATCACAATCATCCTGTTAGGCGCGTGCGCCCCTGCTTTGCCCGAGTCTATCAAAATCGGCGTCAATGCCCCGCTCACCGGTGACATCCCCAAGGTCGGCGAGGGCACCAGATATGCCGCCGAATTGTGGTTGGAAGAAACCGGGGGCACAATCAATGTGGGTGGCAAAGATTACACGGTTGAACTCGTCATCGAAGACAATGAGTCCAAAGGCGAGTCCGCTGCGGCTGTAAATACCAAGCTGATCACCCAGGATGAGGTGCTTGTGATCGTAGGTCCGCAAGCGTCCAAACAAGCTGTACCTGCAGGCGCTGTAGCTAACGACCTCGAGACGCCCATGATCAGCCCGTGGTCGACCAACCCCGCTACCACTCTCGGTCGCCCGTGGGTATTCCGGACCCCCTTCCTGGATCCTTTCCAGGGACCAGTGGTCGCCAACTTCGTCAGCGAGGAATTTGGCTACACCAACGCTGGCGTCTTGTACGACATCGCCAGCGACTACCCCAAGGGCTTGGCCGAGTTCTTCCAGATGGGATGGGAAGATATTGGAGGTTCTGTGGTAGCGTTCGAGAGCTTCACAACGGGTGACACGGACTTCAGCGCGCAGTTGACCAAGATCAAGGATGCCGGCGCTGAATTCATCTTCGCGCCGCAGTATTACAACGAAATCGCGCTGATCGTACAGCAGGCGCGCGAGCTCGGGTTCGAGGGGCCGATCGTGGGTTCCGATAGCTGGGGTTCCGCTGAGCTGATGAACCTGTGCGGCGATGCCTGCAAGGGGCTTTTCTTCAGCACCCACTACGCTGCTGAAGGAGCTACCGGCGCAACGAAGGAATTTATCGACAAGTACAACGCAAAGTACGGCTATGTACCCGATGACGTTGGCGCGCTGACCTGGGATGCTTTCAACATCGTCAAGAAAGCGATCGAAGATTGCGGCGCCATCACCGGAGATATCGATGCTGACCGCCAGTGCGTCCGCGATGCGATGGCGAATATCAGGGAATTCCCCGGCATTACGGGAAATATGAGCTTCAATGAAGAAGGCGACCCCACCAAGTGCGCGGTGATCGTAAAGATCAGCGACGAGGGCCTGTTCACCTTCTACGAGCAAGTTTGCCCATAAACAGATAAATGGATCGCTGGCTGTTTGCCAGCGATCCATTTTCCCATGTGAAAAAGCAGCTCAGAGGGCGGGTGCCGCACCATGACCCGCCCTCCTTCAACGAGGAGGTACGATCTCGATGGAATTCTTTCTTCAGAACCTGATCAACGCCCTACAGTGGGGCAGTTTCTATGCGCTGATCGCGGTGGGCTACTCGATGGTCTACGGCGTGCTGTTTCTCTTCAACTTCGCCCACGGCGATGTCTTTATGGTGGGCGCCTATATCGGCTTCTTTGTCTCAACCTTTTTGCTCGCGGCGGACCTCACCAGCGCGCTATCCCTGCCGCCTAGCGTGACGCTCGGGTTGGTACTGGTGATGACGTTGATCATCTCGATGTTCTTGAATTCTTTCGTCGGGATGTTGATCGAACGCATCGGGTACCGGCCGCTGCGCGCCGCGCCGCGCGCCTCCGCTGCTATCACCGGGCTGATGATCGGCATTATTCTCGAAACAGGCAACCTGGCGATCCTGGGTCCTCAGCGGCTGGCATTCCCCGAATTGATCCAGACAGCAACCATCAACATCGCCGGTGTCAGCATTACGAATAAGAAAATTTTGATTGTAGGCGTGTCAATCCTGCTCACATTAGCGTTGCACCTGTTCGTTCGCCGTTCAAAATGGGGAATGGCCATGCGCGCCATGGCGTATGACTACGTGGTTGTGCCGTTAATGGGCATCTCGACCAACACCATCGCGCTCATGACGTTTGCCCTTGGCTCCGCACTGGCAGCCGCTGCGGGCATCCTTTACGGTGTCGCCTACCCTGTGCTCGACCCAAATATGGGCATTCTCTTTGGCTGGAAGGCTTTTGTGGCCGCGATCCTGGGAGGTCGCGGGTCAATCCTGGGCGCCGGGCTGGCAGGCTTCCTGCTGGGATTCATCGAGATTTTCGTCGCCACGATCTTTCCGTCCACTATGCGGAATTTGATCGCGTTCGGTATCATCCTGGTCATTCTGATCTTCCGGCCGCACGGCTTCTTCGGCGAGCCACATAGCGCGCAGCTGCGCCTGTAACACGGACAAACCTGAAGAAAGGAAAAAGCGATGACAACGATATCAGCTTCATGGCCTACTACTCGACAGCGAATCCGTGCAGCGCTCTCCAAACTCTGGCAGCCTTACCGCCCGGTACCATTACTGGGATGGCTGCTTGCCGCGCTTGTTGCTGTTGGAATGGAACAACTGGTTGGCTTACCACTCGCCAGGACGCTTGGGATGTCCAAGATCCCGGCTCTATTCGGCGCCCTGGTGGTGTTGGATCAACCGGCTCTCATCCCCAGCGTCCTGCTTTTCTTAATCCTGATTTATATTCTACCAGTAGGGATTGTGGCGCGCTTTACGGCGCCGTTCACCAACAAGATCGCCGCCAGGTTGGTGAGTTATCCGCTGGTCATAACAGCGGTGATCCACCTGCTGCTCCTCTATGCCGTGCTTCACATCTGGTGTGACATCAGCGATTACCGTGTGCTTGTGGCCCGCATGGCAATGATTGCGATCATCCTTACTTTGAGCTTAAACGTTGTGAATGGCTACATGGGTGAGTTTTCCTGTTCTCACCCGGGCTTCATGGCTCTTGGAGCATATGTTGCCTCCGTGTTTACGCTGGTGTTTTTTGTGTCTGAGAACCAGTTCGGTGAGGCGCTCGTGCCACCGGCGTTGGGCCCGTTTTTATTCCCCCTGGCGCTCATCCTGGGCGGTCTTGTGGCCGCCGTTGGCGCATTGCTGGTCGCCATTCCTTCCTTCCGCACTCGTGGCGATTACCTGGCGATCATCTCTCTGGCCTTTATGTTCATCGTGAAAAGCTTATTCGAGAATCTGGAGATTGTGGGAGGCGCGCGGGGCATCAGCAACCAGCCAAACTATGCCAGTCTCCCGGTCGTCTTCGCCTGGACGGTTCTGGCGATCTGGATCATCAACAATTTCGTTCGCTCCACGATGGGCAAAGCGTTGAACGCCGTGCGGGATGACGAGCTGGCCGCTACCGCCATGACCGTGGACACCCGCAAAACCAAGATGACCGCGTTTCTGTTCGCCGCGTTCTGGGCCGGGGTCGCGGGTGGTCTCTTTGCTCACGTACTGCGTTATATCAACCCCGACTCATTCGGTATCCGAAAGCTGGCCGAAGTCCTGGCGATGGTGTATTTCGGCGGTTTGAACTCGGTCACCGGCTCGATTGTGGGAGCAGTTGGATTGACGATGATCAGCGAAGCGCTGCGACCGCTCGAAATTTACAAGTGGATCATCATACCTATCATGCTTATCCTGATCATGATCTTCCGGCCAACCGGGCTGATCGCTTTCACCGAATTCAACGTAGAGAGGCTGTTCCTCCCCAAAGATAAAGCCCCAGAAGGAGCGGAAGATGCCACTGCTTGAAGTCCGTAAAATGACGCACTACTTCGGTGGACTGCGCGCCGTCAACAACTATAACCTGGCTGTTGAACGGGAACAGGTCCGCGGGCTGATCGGCCCAAACGGCGCCGGGAAGACAACCATCTTCAACCTGATCACCGGCGTCTACCATCCAACTGAAGGCAACATTCTTCTTGAAGGGGAAGATATCACCAGGCTGGAAACCAACCAGATCGCCGACCGGGGCTTGGGCAGAACCTTCCAGAACTTGCGGCTTTGGCGTTACCTCAGCGTGCTCGACCATGTGAAAATGGCACGTTATTCAAAGCTCACCTACGGGCTTGCCGGCGCGTTTTTTGGAACCGCCAAACGTGTCAATGAAGAGAAGGCTACTGATGCCTTGGCGATGGAATTGCTTGAGTTGGTCGGCATCCCTCATCTGGCCGATCAGATCGTCACCAACCTGCCCTATGGCGCGCAGCGGCGCGTAGAACTCGCCCGCGCCCTGGCGACAGAGCCCAAAGTGCTGTTTCTGGATGAACCGACTGCCGGCATGAACCCGGAAGAACTCATCCAGATGATGGACATCATCCGGAGAGTGCACAGAGAGATTGGGTTGGCGATCTTCCTGATCGAACATCGCATGAAGGTTGTCATGGAACTGTGCGAGATCATCCAGACACTGAATTTCGGTGAGGTGATCGCCGAAGGGACGCCTGAGGAGATCCGCAACAATCCACTGGTCATCGAAGCCTATCTGGGAAAGGAGGTTGTGCTCTGATGCAGCTATCCGTTGAAAAACTCTCTGTTTCTTATGGCAATATCAAAGCGCTGCACGGCATCAGTTTTGAAGTCGATCAGGGCGAAATCGTGTGCATCATCGGCGCTAATGGCGCCGGAAAGAGCACTACGTTACGCGCCATCTCGCGCTTGATCCCGGCGGAGCTTGGTTCCAGTATGCTGTTCCAAAGCAAGAACCTGCTCAACTACCCCCCAGAAAAGGTTGTAACCGACCTCGGCATCTCACATGTGCCTGAAGGCCGCCGGCTTTTTGAAAATCTGACCGTGATGGAGAATCTCACGCTGGCGACCTTCGCCCGGAAAGATGCGGAAAAGATCGAAGCCGACCGTGAAAGGGTATTCTCGATTTTCCCCCGCCTGAATGAACGCATCAACCAAAAGGCGGGCACTTTAAGCGGCGGGGAGCAGCAGATGCTCGCAGTTGGGCGGGCCTTGATGAGCGCCCGCAAC
>JAABUE010000086.1 GCA_011389535.1 Anaerolineales bacterium | reverse complement strand
ATCAAAGGTTTGCCCTACAAACTCATCAAAATGTTTGACCCGTTGCTGTTCCAGATCAAGGTCCGCGCTTGCCATCACTTTGATTGCTAAAGGATGGATGGAAGTCGGCTCACTCCCGGCGCTGAAAACTTCTACCCGGTTGCCGCCTAATTTGCGTAAAAGGCCTTCGGCCATCTGCGAACGGGCGCTGTTGTGCGTGCAAAGAAATAACACGCGTACCGGGGCGAAAACGAAGGCTTCATCCTGGGGGCGAAGTTGAGGATCAGAAATTCTTATCGCCGGATGCAAAGTTTGCCCGGTCTCCATATAGAGACTGCGGAATTGATCCAGGTTCAGGCTGTAATAAATATCGCGACCATCCGCCGAGCTGCGGCGTTCGGTGACCAACCGTTGGAGGCGTAGGCGTTTTAGGTGATAGGAAACCAGGTTTGGTGGCTGCCTGACCAGTGCTACCAATTCTTCGACGCGAAAGTCGCTTCTCGCCAGGGCCAGGAGGATCCGCCAGCGGATGTCGTGCGCGAGAAGTTTGAGGAATTCAAGGGGTTGAGGGGGCGCCTGTGCCAGTCTCATACTTGTCTCTCCACTAAAATTATATCAAAATGATTTGAAATATATTATAAATTCTTGAAAAAGGCAAGGGGTGGCATGGCAGCGATGAAATGGATTATTTTGCTTGACAGACAGATAAGTCAAATCTAAAATTGCATTCAACAGGATGAATGTTATGGCCAAACAGAAATATGATTACAGTTCTCAGGCAAAATTGTTCAAAACCCTGATGCATCCGGCGCGCCTCGCCATTTTGGATGTGCTGCGTAGCCGTGAAGCTTGTGTTTGTCATCTGGAGGCGGCGCTGGGTTACCGTCAGGCATACATCTCCCAGCAGTTGATGGAGCTCAGGGGAAACGGGATTGTCGAATCCCGCCGCGATGGCTTGAACATTTTTTACCGAGTCTGCAAACCGGGGGTTTTCTCTGTGCTCGATACAGCACGTGAAGCGTTGGGGGAAGAACTTCAGACAGACTGGCCGGACAAGCTGCCAGCCTGCGACTGCCCGCATTGCTCTCAAGAGGCTTGAAACTGCTCCGATTGCGGGCATCTGCCCGCTTTTCTTTTTGCCAGAGTATATTCAAAATATTGAATAAAATCACTGCATGCTTGTGATGGAAATCACATTGACTTTGCCCTGAACTGGCTGTATATTATATTCAGATGATTGAATATAACAGCGAGGATGTTTTATCTCCCAAAATCGGGTTACGCGCACGAGTGGACGAAGAGGGCAGGATCTTGATCCCTGCCGAAGCCATGACACGCCTGGGGTTGAGGCCAGGGACAGAGGTCATGCTTGAGGATGCGCCTGACGGCCTGACTCTGCGCGCCCGCCATAACTTACGCATCAATGACGCGCGAATGAACCCTTCCGAGGGGCGCTGTCCGTTCATCGAAACGGGAGCAGTCGCAGTGTCCTGGGATGGAGCGGTGAGTCCCTGCCTGGGACTGATGCACAGTCATGTCAGCTACCTCTACGATAATCCGCGCGCCGTCAGTCGTTATGTCATCGGTAACATCAACGAGACTACGCTCTCCGAAATCTGGAACGATGCGGATCACCATGCTTTTCGCAAGCGCGTCCACGATTTCGACTTCTCGCCCTGTACCTGGTGCGGCGGCTGTGACATGGCCGAAGCCAACCAGGAAGATTGTTTCGGCAATACCTTCACCACCTGCGGCGGGTGCCTGTGGGCGTGGGGAGTGATCCAATGTCCGTAAGCTTAGGAGGTATCTTGTGAACGTTGCAGAGTTTCTTTTGTCCCTGCTCAATAGTGGTTTGGGTAACCTGGCAGCCTATCTGGCGGCGCATGTATTGCTCTGCCTCCTGCCCGCTTTCTATATCGCCGGCGCGATGACCGCGCTGATTCCTAAAGAATCGATTACCCGTTTCCTGGGACGCAATACACCAAAGTGGATATCTTATCCGGCCTCGGCGGCAGCCGGCTTCCTGCTGGCGGTCTGTTCCTGCACGGTCATCCCGCTATTTGCAGGAATATATAAAAAAGGGGCCGGGATTGGCCCGGCGATCACCTTTCTGTTCGTTGCACCGGCGATCAACATTTTAGCGTTAGTTTACACCGGAGGGGTGATCGGCATGGACCTGGCGATAGCACGGCTGATCCTCTCGCTCGTCTTTGGGATAGGCATCGGCCTGATCATGGCAATTATCTTCCGCCAGGCGGATGTGGAGCATGACGCCGCTACGGATGCCATGTTTGCCGGTCAGGGCGGAATGCGCCGCTCAGCCATGATTTTCATGCTCATATTGGTCGCCCTCCTGGTCGCTGGAACCTTCCAGTTTAATTTCCTCACGCATTCTTACGCTTCCCTGACCCTGCCCGTCAGCGGCGTGGATCAATTCCAGGATTGGCTCTACAAACTGGTGCCCTTCGATCCCGCCAGGGGCGAAGAGGGCGTCACCGCCCAGGGCGCTACTTTGATTGGGCTGCTTGTTTTAATCGGGTTGACCTCCTGGAAGGGCATCGACCGCATCCACGAAGGCTTCAACGCCTGGACGTGGATTTCAGCCGGTCTGGTAGGCCTGACCTTGCTGGTGGCTGCTGTGGGAATGACTCCCCATGCCGGCAGCCTGACCCTGGCATTTACCGGAAAATTCATCGGTGTGCTGCTGACCGTCATCGCGCTGGGGTGGATGCTCAAGGTTCGCCTGACAGAGGATGAGACCCGCGAATTTCTGTGGGAATCATGGCGTTTCGTCAAGCAAATCTTCCCGTTGCTGGTTGTGGGCGTTTTTGCAGTGGGCATCATCCGCGAACTGATCAAACCGGAATGGATCGAAGCCATCGCCGGGAGCAACACCATTCTGGGCAATTTCGTTGGCGTGGTCTTCGGTGTCTTCATGTACTTCCCCACCCTGGTTGAGGTGCCCATCGCGCAGATGTTCCTCAGCCTGGGGATGCACCGCGGCCCCTTGCTGGCTTATCTCATTTCGGACCCCGAACTCAGCCTGCAGAGCATCCTGATTACCGCAGCCATCATCGGGCGCAAAAAGGCCTGGGTTTATGTGGGCTGGGTAGCTTTGTTCAGCACATTGGCGGGCTTGATGTACGGCGCCTGGGTAGATGGCACTTCAGTAGGCCTGCTCGCTCTATATCTCATTGTGCTCATCGCTTTGCTTGGAGGCG
This sequence comes from Anaerolineales bacterium, assembly GCA_011389535.1. Classification (GTDB taxonomy): domain Bacteria; phylum Chloroflexota; class Anaerolineae; order Anaerolineales; family Villigracilaceae; genus JAABUE01. The sequence goes on along the minus strand of JAABUE010000086.1, from coordinate 7,463 downwards.
CAATGGGGTTGATCAGCCGCAATCAAAAGAAAACAGTGGCCGCAAAAGCGGTATCCGCTGACTAATAAATCACTCAATCTTAAGGAGATTCTCAAAATGCTTACCATCAAAGTTCTTGGTCCTGGTTGTTCGAACTGCAAGGCGCTTTAAGCCGTTGCTTGGAAGGCGGTGAAATCGCTGGGCATCGAAGCCGAAGTCATCAAAGTGGAAGACATGGTTGAAATTATGGACTATCCCATCCTGTCCACGCCTGCCCTGGTCATCAACGAGAAGGTGGTTGTCTCAGGGCGCGTGCCAGGCGTGGATCAAGTCACCTCCTGGCTGGCAGATGCCGCCATGCAGGCTTCCTGAGGTAGAGATGTACGGCTTGCAGGGCAAACGCATCGCGGTGATTGGCGCAGGCAATATTGGTCGTATCCTTTTGGAACGATTAACTTTCGAAGGGATGCCAATTGAAAAGTTGATACTTTGCGAAGTTGACACAGTCCGGGCCGAAAGGGCCTCACGTCGATTCGGGCCTCGAAATTGTTCGCTGACCGATGAGGCCCTCTACACATCGGATATATATCTGCTTGCCACGCCCCCCAAAGCCATCCTTGAAGTCTTAAAGACCATTAGCCAGCGCCTTCGCCCAGGACAGGTTGTTGTCTCATTTGCCGCAGCAATTCCAATGTCCAGGCTGGAGGCACTCGTCCCGCCAGGCGTTTCGGTCGCGCGCGTCATGCCCAATGCGCCATCGCTGGTGGGCAAAGGCATGAATCCGGTTGCTTATGGCTCGAGCGTTTCGCCCGAAGCGAGGAGACTGGTTAAAACGATCCTGCAAACGCTGGGTAGACCGACCGAAATACAAGATGAGCAAATGAACTGGTGCGTAGGTCTGACAGGCGCGGCCATGCGTTCGCTCCTACCCGCACTCGAAGGCATGACCCAGGCCGGGGTCGTGGCCGGATTCGTAGAAGAAGACGCTCGTGGTATGGCAGCGCAGGTTATGTATGGCACAGCAGCGCTCGTCGCAGATAGAAACTTGTCTTTCGATGAGATCAAGTCCCTGACACCAATGGAAACGGTGGATGAGGCCGCGATGCGACACCTCTTTGTGGATGCCGCCGGCGCCGCCAAAGAGAAAATGGACCGGCTCCAGCAAAAACTGGAGGAATTGTAGGGAATATCTGAGATGCGACCCGAAAGGAGAATGCCATGAAAATCGAGATTTTGGGAACCGGTTGCTATAACTGCGTTAAGCTCGAAACGTTGGTCAACGAAATCATCGCTGAATTGGGCAAGACCGACATCGAGATTACGCGGGTCGTCGACGAAAAGCGAATTCGTCATTATATGTCTCTGGATCAAATTCCCGGCCTGCTCATCGACGGCATATTGGTCAGCGTTCGTGATCTACCTGCGCGTGAGACGGTGGTCGAATGGCTCTCCGGCGCTTCCATGCCAGGGGCAGGGTAGGATCCGTTTGAAACTTGAGGCACTTAGAACGGAAGATTATTGCGTCAAAAGTATATTCAAATCATTGAATGAAGATTTGGCGCTTATAAAAATCGAAGAAGGCATCAAATGAAAGAATACCGCAAACAGGCGAAAATTTTACAGGCGCTGGCGCACCCGGTACGTCTGCAAATTATGGAAATCCTTACAGACGGTCCGGCTTGCGTCTGTGACTTGATCGCCTGGACCGGACAACGCCAGGCGTACATCTCGCAGAATCTCATGCTCCTACGCCAGGTTGGGCTGGTCAAGTTTACCCGCGATGGCAAAAATGTGCGTTACGAACTTTCCCGCCCTGAAATCACGAAGAAACTGGTGAACTCCATCTCTTAGGACCGCACTGTACGTATTGTGAATCAAGGAGGAACAAAATGTCCAATATAAAAAATAACAATGCATGGCACGGTATCCCGCGCGAGGAGATTGATTGGTATCCGACCGTTGTTGCCGAGCGATGTGTGGGCTGCGGCCTGTGCGCCACCTCTTGCGGGCGCGGTGTATATGCCTTCGATTACGAAGCCAACCGCCCGGTCGTCGCCGCGCCGCTGATGTGTATGGTCGGCTGCACCACCTGCGCCACCATCTGCACCCAGGATGCCATTGAATTCCCGTCTACGGGCTACATTCGCCAGGTTATCAGGAAGAACAAGCTCCTGACACAATCCAAGAATATGTTGCGCGCCAATCGAGAAAAGTACGATATTGCTGCGCGCCAGCCGGTTGGCGCGTGATGGCTCGGCAAGGTCGAGAACATGGAATGTAATTCATGAGTCAGCCGCTTCTGCTCGTCGAAGGCCTGTCCCTGAGCCGCAAGGAACTGAAGACGCTTAAGAAACAAGCCTTACCGCTGTGAGCGACTCACAAGGTCGAGAAATGAAACGCTGTCAACGCTCACTCGATCCAGGGAACGGCGTGTTGTGTTCCTGTCGGGCCGTTCCCGGAGTTGAATAAAAAAGGATAAATACGATGAACCTGATTGCCCCCCTGCTCTCTACCCCGCATACCTTTGCGATCGTGGGAGCTTCGCAAGACCGAGCTAAGTACGGCTATGAGGTTTTCGAGACACTGTTGCGACAGGGACACACTGTTTTACCCATCAACCCGAAATACACGGACATTGACGGGCATGCCTGTTTCCCGTCCCTGCCCGACCTGCCGCACAATCCGACGTGGTCCTGACTGCCGCTCCCGCATCGATCAGCGCTCAGATTGCCGAGAGTTGCGCCGCGCTGGAAATCCCAATCTTTTGGATGCCGCCAGGCACCGAGACCGAAGCCGCGCTCGAAATTTGCAATCAGAACAACGTGACTGCTATCCACGGTTTTTGTCCCGTCTTTGTATTGAAATTGCCTCGCGAGCGCTGGGCTGAATTGCCGTGAGATCGATCTTCGAAAGGAAGAACCTATGGATTTACTACTCAATCCTGACTCTGCTCCAACAATCACCAAAATAGACCCTTTGCAGGCTGCTCGCGTGCTAGGCGAACTATTGAGCCAGGCTCCCGAATACCACGCCTTTCTCGAGGCTCTTAAAACCGTTAACAACGATCTGACTATTCAGAAACTTTCCGCCGAAATGCGCGCCCAGCAGACCGCCCTTCAATGGGGAAGCAACGCTAACGGTCGAAACGCCGACGAAATTGTGCGCATCAAACTGGAGATGGAAGACCTGCCAGCAATGAAAGCATACCGTCAGGCCGAACGGGAGGTCAGCGCCTTGTTCCGCGCCGTGGACGAGATCATCAGCCAGGAAGCGGGCGTGGCGTTCGCCATTAATGCCCAGCGCAGTGGTTGCGGCTGTGGCGGCTAGGGAGAACACAATGGAACTTACAGAAGAAATCGAAGCCGCTGCACGGCAGTTGGGTCAATCCCTGCGCCAGGATAGTTATATCCGTACCTATCTCAGCGCGGTGCAGGAGATCCAAAACGACTCGGATGCCAGCGCGCTTGAAAAGAAGATGTATGACGTGTACGAGTCGCTCATCGCCCTCCAGCAGGCCGGCGAACAACTCAGCCGGGAGGAAACCCGCGACTTTTATGACTTGCGCCAACAGGTACAGAGTCACCCGCTCATCTCTAAACGCGACAACATTCTCAGGCTGGTCAAACCGTACTTGAACCAGGTTGCTGAGGAAATCGGTTTCCTGCTGGGCGTGGATTACACCGCCCTGGCAAAGGAGCAATGAGCCGTTATGCTGGATGTTCTGAAAGCCCTGACCTCCGACCTGGAACACAACCTGCCCGTGGCCCTGGCTACCATCGCCCAGGTGCAGGGCGCTTCTCCCGCCGCGCTCGGGATGAAAATCCTCGTCCATCCCGATGGCAGCGCAATCGGCAACGTGGGCGGCGGGTTGCTCGAAGATGCGATCCTCAAAGACGCCCTCGCCGCGCTTCGCGATGGCCGATCCCGCCTCACCCATTATGCGCTGCGCGAAGAAGGCGAGAACGCCGTCGGCGTGTTATGCGGGGGCGAGGTACAGGTCTTCATCGAGGTATTTATGCCCAAACCTACCCTGCTCATCGTCGGCGGCGGCCATGTGGGAAGCCCATTGGCCGAAATGGCGCGCCTGCTGAATTACGAGGTCAACCTGGCGGATGTGCGCCCCGAACGCGGCCAGCCATTTGACCCCGCTACCCTAACTGCCAATACCTTCGTTGTCATCGTGACCGAGGACGCCGTCAGCGACGAGGCTGCACTGCGCCAAGCGCTTCCCACACCTGCGCCCTACCTCGGCATGATCGGAAGCAAGCGCAAATGCCAGATCGTCCTCGACCATCTACGCGCTGAAAATGTGGATGAAAGCCTGCTGGCCCGCGTCCACGCGCCGGTCGGTCTAAACCTGGGCGGGCGCCAGCCTGCCGAAGTCGCGCTGGCCATCCTGGCTGAGATAGAGATGGTACGACATCACGGCCACGCTGAACCAAAGGGGACCTTAAAAACGGAAACCACCTCATGAAAAGAACTGTAACGCTTCTCTCTCTGACTTCAGGCTTGCTCCTGTTCGTCTTGCTTGTATTCCCGGTTCAGGCTGTTACCGCTTTACGAATTGCACCTGCTCCGACTCCAACCACGAAAGCCTGCCATATTTGCGATGAGGGTCTGCCGCAGCCCATCGTGCATGCTATCTTGTTCTGGATGGATGGATGCCCGCATTGCCATGAGGTGCTGGATCACGTTCTGCCCCCGTTGCAGGAGAAATATGGCGCGCAATTGGAAATTACCCTGGTGGAAGTGATCGACATGGAGGATGTGAACCGTCTTTACGATATCGCTGCTACCTATGGATTCTCTCGTGACCAGGTGGGCGTTCCGTTTCTCATCATCGGCGACCGAGCGCTGGCCGGCTCGCAACAGATCCCGGAGGAACTGCCCGGCCTGATCGAATACCATCTCGCCCAGGGCGGCGTGGAGCGACCTTCCATCTCAGCTCTGAATGAGTTCCTTGGTCAGGCCACGCCTGTTCCAGTGCCTGCTCCAGCGATATCAGGTACCGTCGTTCGAGCTGCCCTTTTCACCACGCTGGATTGCCGGGATTGCCAGCTCGAAGTGGGCGCGGCGCTGGGACCCGTGCGAGAAAAATTTGGCGAACAATTCGAGGTTCGCACAGTAGACATCGCCACAGCGGAGGACGTGGAATACTTTTACCAGGTAGCCGAGTCTTACGGCATCCCGCGCCAGGAAGCCGATTTGCCGCTGATCATCGTAGGAGAGCACGTACTGATCGGTGAGCAAATGGCTGTCGAATTACCCAACCTGGTGGACTCCTATCTGGCCAAAGGCGGGGTAGATTGGCCATCCATTCCGGACCAACAGGGAATTGTTATGCCACCCGATTCAAACACGCCTGCTTCAGCGACAGCGCATTCCAACGGTTTCACGCTTGCCATCGTGATCATGGTCTTGATGGCTGCCGCGTTGCTGTACAGCCTGGTCGCCCTCTGGCGGGGCGCTGCCTTCTCCCTGCCGGCATGGGCGGACTGGCTGGTCCCCGTGCTGATCGTTATCGGGGTTGGCGTGGCCGGTTATCTTGCATATGTCGAGACGCAAGCTGTAGAGGCCGTGTGCGGCCCTGTCGGGGATTGCAATACAGTCCAGCAGAGCCGCTATGCAAAGCTGTTCGATATCCTGCCGGTAGGCGTGCTGGGTCTGCTCGGCTATCTTGGCTTGATCGCTGCCTGGCTGGTACGGCGCTTCCTGCCCAAACTGGAAATGCCGGCTGCCATCAGCTTTTGGGGCATGGCCTTCTTTGCGGTGGTCTTCTCGCTCTATCTGACCTATCTTGAGCCTTTTGTGATCAAAGCGGTCTGTATCTGGTGTCTCACTTCGGCAGTCATCGTAACCCTGCTGCTTTTGCTCGGTACACCGCCTGCCGTTCTTCAATTTGCTACTTCCGACGAGGACGAATAATGCCCACCCACAAACGCCTCAAGCGCAAACGCCCGGCCCGCAAGCAGCCGCCGACCCTGTTGATCCTGGCAGGCATCGCCCTGCTGATGATCGCTGTCTTTGCTCTAAAAAGCGGCGACAACCCGTCCGCTTCCTCTTCGCTTGAATCCCAACTCGACCAGGCGCTCAACGCCAAACGCCCCACTTTCGTTTTCCTGCACTCGCTGGATTGCATCCCCTGCAAAGAGATGATGGGGACGGTGGCGGATGTTTATCCCGACTTTCAAGATTCTGTTGTGCTGATCGACGTAGATGTGTACGTCCGAAGCAATCAAAACATCCTGCGCCGCGAACGTCTGCAGTCCATCCCCACACTGGTCTTTTACGACGCGCAGGGCAACCGGCAGTTGTTCATTGGCGCTATGCCGCCCGATCAATTCCGCCAGACATTGTCCCAACTTGTGTCAGGGTAATGACGTGAGCGAACGAAATCCCTGGCATCAATTTTGCTCGAATATCCTTAACTTGCCTGTCCTATGGAATTCCTATGAAAGCATTTGTTGACGAAAGAAAGTGCCCGGCGCAAAACAATATCTGCCTCGTTTTCAGCGCCTGCCCCCAAGATGCGGTTACCTATCATCCCGATGAAAACTTACCGCTTGGAGGCCGAATCGTGATCGACCTGGAGCGCTGCGATGGCTGTGGCCAATGCGTTACAGCCTGTTGCGGGCATGCCATCGAGTTGAAGGCATGAGCCTTCGAATTGGATCTTTTTATAGCTAAGGAAGTGACATGACCTTTGACTTTTCCCTCATCGAAAACGCCTCCATCCTGGCTTTCGCCCTCGTTTTTATTGGTGGCATTGTCACCAGCATTGGCCCCTGCAATGTGGCCATGATCCCGCTGGTGATGGGTTACGTTGGCGGTTCGCGCGACCTGCCGAGAAGCCGCGCCTTCGGCCTCTCACTCATGTTCGCGCTCGGCCTGGCGCTGACCTTCATGTTATTGGGCGTGGCAGCGGCGCTGATCGGCGGCCTGGTGGGCGCAGCTACCACCTGGTGGTATTACCTGGTTGCTTTCGTCTGTTTCGTGATCGGGTTGAACATGCTCGGTCTGATCCACATCGAAATGCCGCTCTGGTTGGGAGGACTGCGTGAGCGCGTCACGCTCAAAGGCGCGCCGGGCGCGCTGGCGCTGGGACTGGTCTCCGGGCTGGTGGCGTCGCAGTGCGCCACGCCTGTGCTGGCTGCGATCCTGACCTATGTGATGGCGAAAGGCGCGCTGGTTTATGGCGCAGGCTTACTGTTTGTCTATGCCCTGGGGCGCGGCGTGCCGATCGTGCTGGCCGGGACGTTCACAGGCATCCTGAAACGGTTGCAAGCGTTCGGTCGCTGGAATGAGGCGCTGGAGAAAGTCGCCGGAGTGGTGGTGATCGCCGTCGGTTTGTATTTTGTGTGGATTGCATGAGTCGAAAAGTCCTGTGGTTGGTTTTCTTGCTTGGTTTGGCCTTTACCCTGGGCGCGAAAGCCGTTCAACTGGGCTGGTTCGCCCCGCGTCCCCCGCTCGAACCGGACGGGAAG
>JAABUE010000085.1 GCA_011389535.1 Anaerolineales bacterium | reverse complement strand
AACCGACGGACTGCGGACGCCTTGCGCCAGATGCTGGATGTGTTGGGCGTGGAGGCGCGTGCATCGTATGGCTCCAGCCCGGCGTTGGAAATATTGCGGACCACGACGCCGCGTCTGATCCTGTTGGACCTTAACATGCCTGGCGTGGACGGGCTGGAAGTGCTGGCGTATCTGCGCCGGGAACCGCGGCTTGCTCCCGTTCCCGTGGTTGTGATCACGTCTGACGACCAGCCTGAGACCCGTGACCGGGTGATGAAGGGCGGCGCGACAGCCATGCTCATCAAACCTGCTACCCTGGATGCATTGGAAGGCGCGCTAAAGCTGGCAAAAATCCTTTAATAGCTTATAAAACTCGTGAAAAGATACTGAAAACAAGGTGGACAAGCCTAGTGCATACCTTGTTTTCAGTCTTCCCTTAATTCGACTGCATGACCCCCTAACGCTTGATATAATTTGTAGGAAACAAACTGGACCGCATGTCTACACTTACGTGAAGAATAGATTATTGATTTTTTGGAGGTAACTGTGCCTATCGAAAGCGGTAATCCCGCTCCTGACTTTGAACTGCCGGACGAAACCGGAACACTTCGGCGGCTGTCTGATTTTCGCGGTAAACCGGTAGTGCTTTATTTCTATCCCAAGGATGATACACTTGGTTGCACGGCTGAGGCCTGTAATTTCCGCGATGATTATTCGGCTTATGAAAAAGCGGGCGTCGAGATCCTGGGCGTCAGCCCGGATACGGTCAAGTCGCATGTCAAATTTAAACAAAAGTATGGTTTGCCCTTCCCTTTGCTGGCGGATGAAGATCACAAGGTCTGTGAGCTGTATGGTGTATGGGCTTTAAAGAAGTTCATGGGACGCGAGTATATGGGCGTCCTGCGGACAACCTTTCTGATCGATGCGCAGGGACAAATTGTGCGCGTTTTTGAAAATGTAAAACCGGCCGAACATAGCGCTGAATTATTGTCTGAATTGAAAGTCTCGTAAAAAAAGAAACCGATGCAAAATCAAAGCTCTGAGGGTGAGAACGAGAATATTCGCCGGTACTTGAGCGCCAGCTTCGCGCTCTCCGGTGCCCTATTGGAGGCCCACAGTGAGGAGGCTGCGATCTTGGCTGCGATGAAGGTCAGCGCCGAATTGCTCGGCGCCGATGGCTCCGCATTTGTTCCGTTCAACGAGTGGAAGCATTCCATGCCAGCCTTGAAATATGGCGAGGCGGATTTCCTGCAAGATGCAGATTGGCAGGAGCGGTTGTCTGCCCCTGCAACGCGGCATGCCTGTCGCATCTGTGAGAAAAAACAAGCCGGCGAGGAGTGCATTTTGCTTCAAGGAATAGGTGATGCCCGGAATGTATTCTGTGTCGGTCTACGCTGCGGCGGGCGGGAGATTGGGATGGTCAGTTATTTCTTTTCAGCTCTGCCCACGATAAGCGCAGACCAGCATCAATTTCTGGCAGAAATGGTCCGGCTGACCGATTTAGCTATGGACGCCCTGCGGACACATGCGCAAGAAGTGGAAGCAACTCGATTAGCACACACTCCCCTGGATTTAAAAGAAAAACTGATTGCCCTGGATGCAAAAAATGAAGAGTTTCTGGAGCAATTGGAATACAAAGCGATTCTGGATGAGCGTACCCGGCTGGCACGGGAGATCCACGATGGGCTTGCCCAAACGCTGGCATTCTTAAAGTTGGAGGCAGCTCGAATGCAGGCCTATATTTCAAACGGGGATGTGGACGCGCTTTCACGCACGCTTCAGGCCTGCTACCAGACTCTGTCAGATGCTTACCTGGATGCGCGCCAGGCGATCGACAACTTGCGCCGCGTCCCGGATGAAATACTCAGCGATTGGCTGGTATTGACTGCCGCTGAATTCACAACGCTGACCGGTATCGAGATCGATGTTTCGAATATCCATTTACAGCATCTATTTTCACCGACTGTCAAAGCGCAATTGTTCCGAATCGTGCAGGAGTCGCTGACCAATGTTCGCAAACATGCGCAAGCTTGTGGGGTAACACTTTCCGCCTTCGAGCGCGATGAGGCTGTCATCATAGAGGTACGCGATAACGGGCGCGGGTTTGCGCCCGAAGAGACTCAACCAGCCTCTCAATATGGCCTGCGCAGTATGCGCGAGCGGGCCGAATCGATTGGCGCGGATTTTCAGATCATCAGCACGCCAGGCGCCGGGACGAGGGTCCGGTTGCGGATCCCGATCAGGGAAAAAGCCAGTCTGTGAGCGTTGAAATGGATGTTGGAATGAGCGCCGAAATCCGGATTGTTGTGGTGGATGATCACACGCTTTTCCGGCGCGGGCTGGTGGGATTGCTGGTTGAGATGGAAGGCTTTAAAGTTATCGGCGAGGCCTCCAATGGGCAGGATGCGTTGTCTGTCATCGCGACCCAAAATCCGGATATTGTCTTGCTGGATGTCAACATGCCAGAAATGAGCGGGATTGCAACGCTGGCTGCTTTGAGGAAGCAGGGAGTAGTCTCTCCGGTGCTCATGCTGACTATTTCCCAGCACGAGGAGGATTTGATTGGCGCTATTCGGGCCGGGGCGAACGGGTATCTGCTAAAAAATGCGGAACCGGAAACGCTCCGGCAGACGATCAAACAGGTGGTGGCCGGGAATTCGGTCCTGGCTCCGGAGGTCACCGAGCAGGTTTTTCGTCTGGTGCGAAGCGGGCAGTTCGATCCAATCAACCTGCTCACCGGGCGCGAAGTCGAGGTGCTGCGCTATTTGTCGCAAGGGCTGACAACAGCGCAAACCGGCAGCGAAATGTTTATTTCCGAGAACACTGTTAAAACACATATCCGCCATATCCTCGAAAAGTTGGAGGTAAGCAATCGGGCCGAGGCTGTTGCAAGAGCAACGCAGCTAGGCTTGATTTGAGCCTAGAGCTTCTCCATTCACATGGAATCGGGAACGGAGTGTTTTGGGCGAGCGAAGCTCGCCCAAAACACTCCGTCTCTTCTTTACTTTGAGGAGATACTTCTTAAAGGATGTGACAAGCGGGTGATAGCAATATCACCCGCTTGTGCTTTAAAAATCCCTCGTTTGTATACCATAAATACATGACAAACTGGAGAATATTTGGTAAATTATGGATGTCTAATCACACTGTAATCGGGTCTTTTGGATTGAACCAAATTTCTGAATTTTCACGCCGGCTGCTTATCGCTTCAGCAAATCCTTTGTTCCGTGAGGGTTTGCATAGACTCTATGCTTCTCAGTGGAATGCGCAAAACGTGCGCGTGGATATGGCCACTACCATGGAGGAGACGCTTAATTTTCTCGAGAGCCGCCAGCCTGATCTTGTGATCGTTGACCATGATGACAAAACGATCAACCGGGGCGAGTTCTTAAACCGCTTCGTAACCGGTGAGATGCCTATGAAAGTACTCCTGGTCTCTCTGGCATCTTCCGAACCAATTGTGATTTATAACCGCAAGTATTTGACTGCTGCTCAAGTAGAAGACTGGCTTGCGAATCCGTGGGATGAATAACCAAAACTTTAGCAGGAGAATTCTATGCGCCACTTTGTGATCGTAGCAATACTGGTCATTGCCATGACTTTTCTGGCTTATTTTGGTCTGGTTGCGTCAGATCTGATGCCTGTTCAGGCCAGCGCCCAGGCCGTTTCGATTGACTGGTTGTGGAACCTTGAACTGATGATGATCTCCTTTTTGTTCGCCCTGATCGTTGTGCCAATGTTCTACAGCCTGATCGTTTTCCGAAGAAGAAAAGGCGAAACCGGTGATGGGGAACACATGGAAGGGAACACCACATTGGAGGTCACCTGGACGATCATCCCGCTCTTCATTGTACTGGCCTTTGCCTACCTGGGCGCTTACAGCCTGGGCGAGACCCGGCGTTTGGACCCCGGTGCAATGGTAATCAATGTCACGGCCCAGCAATTTGCGTTCTCCTTCGAGTATCCCGAGCTCGGATTTGTTTCAGATGAACTTTACCTGGCGGTGGATAAGCAGGTCGTGTTAAAGATGACCTCCAGGGATGTGATCCACTCGTTTTGGGTGCCCGAATTCCGTATCAAACAGGATATTGTGCCAGGGCGGGTGACCGAGTATCGCATCACTCCGACACTTTTGACCGATGAACAGCCTTTCAAGGTCCGTTGTGCGGAGTTATGCGGCGCCTCGCATGCCTATATGCTCTCGGACGTTCGGGTTGTGACCCAGGAAGATTTCGATGTGTGGGCTGCTGCCCGGCAAGAGGAAGCCGCTGCCGCTGCCCAGACGCCAGAAGGACGTGGCCAGGCCCTGTCGGTAGCAAACGGCTGCCTTGGCTGTCACACGGTTGATGGCGCGGCCGGGACAGGCCCGACCTGGTTCAATCTTTACGGCAGGCAGGAACAACTGGCAGATGGCACTGTGGTAATTGCCGACGACGCTTATATTCATGAATCGATCGTCGACCCGCAGGCAAAGATCGTAGCCGGGTTTGAGTCGGTTTTCATGCCCGCATACGACTTCACGGATGAGCAGATTGCAGACATCATCGCGTATATAAAGACCTTGGAATAGCAGAGGACCTATTATGAAAACGAAGAATCCTGTTAGGCGCAGCTTCTTGCTGCTTTTGCTCGGGGGTGTGATCGGCTATGGGTTGGGAGTTGGTTTGGATGTGCTGGTAACCGGGCAACTGGACTTTGCTGCGCCGCTCACCGGTATGTTTGCCCTGCTTGGCACATCGGTAGCTTACTTTTTTGGACTGGTCGGCTATTGGGGTATCACGCGCGGGTTGGTATGGCAGGTGATCGGCACGCTGGCCGGCGGATTGTTCGTGAGCGGCATCCGCGTATTGATGGGGCTCGAGGCCTTCGGCGGGTTTTTCTTCAGCGAGCCAGCCTGGGTCTTTGGCGGTCTGGTTGGAGGGTTATCGTTCCTGGTCGGAGTCGGTGCGGTGACAGATTGGTACAAGTGGGCCAAGGGCGAACCAACGTCAGAACACCACCATGATCCCGAAGGATACGTGAAATATTTCGGCGTTTCGCTCGACCACAAGGTGATCGGTATCCAGTATACGGTCACAGCTCTTCTGCTGATGGGAATAGGCGGCCTGTTTGCGATGATTTTTCGTACCGAGCTGGCCGCATCGCAGCTGCAATTCCTGACGACCACCTTCAGGGCATTTGACCAGAACGGTTTGCAGTTCTACAACACGCTGATGAGCCTGCACGGCATTATCATGATAATCTCGATCCTGCTCGGTGTAGCAGGCATGATCAACTATCTGGTTCCGCTCCTGATCGGTGCGCAGGATATGGCCTTCCCGCGCTTGAACGCCTTTTCGTTCTGGATTGCGGTACCGGCGGCGGTTTTGTTGGTATCGGCGCTCTTCCTGGGTGGTTTTGATACTGGCTGGACTGGATACCCACCGCTTTCTGCTCGTTCGCCGGTCGGTATCCAGATGTTCTTCTTAGGTGTGTTCCTGGCCGGCTGGTCTTCCATTCTGGGCGGTTTGAACCTGCTTGCCACCGTGGTGCGGATGCGCGCCAGGGGTATGACTGCCTTCCGAATGCCAATCTTTGCCTGGGCAGCGATCGCCACCTCGCTGATCTCATTGACCGCCACACAATTCATCGGCCTCTCGTTCCAGTTGGTCATGTTCCAGCGGCTGTTGGGCATGGGTTTCTTCGACCCGACAAAGGGAGGCAACCCGGTGCTCTTCCAGCACATGTTCTGGTTCTACTCACACCCGGCAGTGTACGTGTTCGTGCTGCCCGGGTTGGGCATAATATCTGAATTGCTGCCGGTTTTTGTCCGCAAGCCGTTGTACGGGTATCGTTGGGTCGCGATGTCGTCATTGGGCATCGCCCTGGTTGGTTTCCTGGTTTGGGCGCACCACATGTTCGCCTCCGGCATGAACGAGTACCTGCGGGTACCTTTTATGTACAGCACGCTGCTGGTGGCCGTCCCGACCGGGGTCAAGTTCTTCTCCTGGGTGGCGACGCTTTGGAAAGGGAAGATCACCACACCCACACCAATGCTCTTCGTCCTGGGAGCGATCCTGGTCTTTCTGGTGGGCGGCCTTACCGGACCCCCGCATGGCACCATTTCGGTGGATTTGCACCTGACCGATACCTACTTCGTGGTCGGGCACTTCCACGACACAATGTTCGGCGGCTACGTGTTCCCGTTCTTTGCGGCCCTTTATTACTGGTTCCCGAAAGCGACCGGCCGCCGCATGAACGAAACGCTGGGTAAGCTGCATTTCTGGCTGATGACGCCTTCCTTCTTTGTGCTGACCTTCGCGATGATGCGCGTTGGCCTGCTGGGGATGCGCCGCCGCATTGCGGATTACGATCCATTGCTGGGCTTTGACCTCTCGCACCTGATCATGACGATTGCGGGCTACCTGATCTTCACCTCGGTGGTCATCTTCGTATATAACTTCTTCCACAGTTTGAAACATGGCGAGTTGGCTGAAGGCAACCTGTGGAACTCGCGCTCACCCGAATGGTTGGTGCCCTCGCCGATGCCCGTCCACAATTACGACCAAGCCTTTGAAGTTGTTGGAGAACCTTACGACTACGGACTGGATGGTTCCAGGTATGTTCAATTTGAAGACGAAAAAATCAAGGATATCGAGGGATAGGAGACTAAATCATGGCACATTCTGACAAAAAGGCTGTCCTCAATCAAGGCGTGATCATTTTCGTCTTCCTGACAGTTTTGACGTTACTGGAATTTTTTATCGCCATAACGATGGCTTCGGTTGTGTTGCTGGTCGTTATCGCGCTGGTCAAAGCCGGGCTGGTGGGCTATTACTACATGCACATCTACCGCTTAAACATCGATGATGAAGGCGGTCACGACTCGTATCCATATAAAACAGGCACCAACCGCCTCGGTCTTTGGCTGTTCCTGCTCTCGGACGGGTTTGTCTTTGCCGGGCTGGCGGTGGCGCGTTTCAACTTACTGGGTCTCACGCGCCCGCACCTGAATCAAACCCTCGGCCTGATCGTGACCGCAGTGCTGTTGATCTCCTCCTTTTTCATGAACCGCGCAGAAACATCCATGGAGCATGGTGATCGCAAGGGCTTTGTTCTTGGTATGTCAATCACGCTGGTCCTGGGAATTGCCTTTTTATTGGGTGTGGTCGGTGTGGAATGGCCGCAGGCAATCCATGAGGGTATCACGCCATCCTCCGGGGCTGAGGGCGCGATTTTCTTCATGATGACCGGTATGCACGCTTTTCATGTGCTGACCGGCGTCATCTTCCTGGCCGTCGTTCTACGTAACGGTATGCGAGGCCTGTATTCGGGTGAGAAGCACTGGGCTGTGGAAGCTGCCGCAGTCTACTGGCACTTCGTAGATGTGGTCTGGATTTTCTTTTACCCGGCGTTGTATTTGATTGGTACTGTCGTGACGTAAATGGTAGATTAAAGGGGCGAAGTTACATTCGCCCCTTTCTGAGGAAAAAATGAATACGAGAGTAATACAAGTGGGGTTGGGGCTGTCCGTTTTGATCGGGGTGGTCATGGCGGCCGTACTGTACTTTCCAAAAACGGAACCATTCCGCGGTACGCTCTATGACCCGGCGCTCCCCGCTCCGGAGATCGAACTCACCCAAGATAACGGAAGCAGTTTCCGGCTGGGCGAGTTGCGCGGGAATGTCGTCCTGCTGTTCTTTGGCTTCACTTCCTGTCCGGATGTCTGTCCGACCACGCTATCCGAATTGCGCAAGGTGAACGAGGAACTGGGCAAGGATGCAGGCCAGGTAAGGGTCGTCTTTGTGACCGTTGACCCGGAACGCGATACCCCGGAAAAAGTCCAGAAATACGTTTCGATCTTCAACCCGGCCTTTGTTGGCTTGAGCGGCTCGATGGAGGAGTTGGAACCTGTTTGGCGAGATTATGGTGTTTACCGTGAAGTTGACGAGGTTACTTCCTCAGCAAGCGGATACCTGGTTACGCATACAGCCCGTGTGTATTTGATCGACCAAGACGGGAACTTGCGCTTATCGTACAGCTACGGTACGCCAACCGAGGATATTGTCCACGACCTGAAAATCTTGTTCAAGTGATGGAGCGATCTTTGTTCAAAGTTCGATTTCTGGTTGTTTTCTCAGCCCTTGCTGCCATCCTGGCCGCCTGCGTTCCCGCAGATGGTCAGTTGCAGGTTTCTGACACCTGGGCGCGTCCCGGGCTGGCCGGTGGCAACAGCGCGGTATATTTCGAGATCACTAACGAAACTGCTGGGACGGATACCTTGCTTTCCGCCTCAAGTGATGTAGCTGGCGCGGTCGAATTGCACATGACCAGCATGCAAGACGGCAACATGCAGATGATGCACCAGCAGGAAGTGCCTGTCCCGACCGGCAAGACCGAGTTCAAACCTGGCGGGCTGCACGTCATGCTCATCGCCTTGAACCAGGATCTTAATCCGGGTGATACGTTTTCGCTGACGCTGGACTTTGCTGCAACAAGCGACATGCAGCTGGAAGTTACGGTCAGTGAACCGTAACTGAGAAAGATGGAATGAACGCTTTTATAGTCAAACGAATCCTCGTCTCGATCCTGTTGGGATTGCTCGTAGCTGCCGTTACCATCGAAATTTCCTACCAGGTGCTCAAGCGCGAAAACCGTGAACCGCAGCAGATCCAGCTGGTCATTCCGGCTGGCACAGCCCAAGATGTTGCCAGTGGTCAGGTGCCGCCAAGCATCCCCGAGGATATGACATTTGTGGTTGGAGACACCCTGGTGGTGGTCAATCACGATGAAGTGGATCACCAGCTTGGCCCGCTCTGGATACCGGCCGGGACATCGGCCAGCCTGAAGCTTGACACGGAAGAGAATTACATCCTGGAATGTTCATTTCAGCCTGCCAAAGTCTTTGGCATGGACGTATTGCAGCCTGTAACACTCGGCACACGGCTTACCGGTATCCTGTTTGCCGGTTTTCCCCTTGGCGCCTTGTTCGCTGTGTACAGTATTTTGCTCGGGTCTGATAAGAAGAAGGAAAAATCTGTGTGATCTTGCGTGCCTTGTTTTCGCGCCAGTGGCTCCTGGCTACCCTGCTCGCGTTGGCGGGCGGCGCCTTGTGCATCCGGCTCGGCATCTGGCAGTTGGACCGGCTGGAGCAGCGCCGTGCTTTCAATGAGCATGTCGAAGCGATGTGGGCTGCCAAACCGCTGAACCTGGCCGGTGAACCCGCGGAAGACCTTACTACGATGGAATACCGCGCTGCCATCCTCAGCGGCACGTACGACTTCGAGAACCAGATCGTTTTGCGGAACCGTTATTTCCAAGGCGAATATGGCTACAATCTGCTCACGCCTCTTCTCCTGGACGATGGGTCTGCGGTGCTGGTCGACCGGGGCTGGATTCCCGCTGACGGGAACGACTCACCCGCTGCCTGGCGCCGGTACGACGGACCCGGCCCGGTCGATATTCAGGGACAGATCCGGCTGGGGCAGGCCAGACCAGATATGGGCGGAGTCCCTGATCCGACGCTCGCACCGGGGCAGTCGAAGCTCTTGTTCTGGAATAACATCAATCTTGAGCGGATCGGCCAGCAGTTGCCGTATCCTTTAATGGATGTGTATGTCCAGCCAGAGGTGGACCCGGCGGATACTACCCCTCCCATCCCATACCAGCCTGAGCTCGAATTGAGCGAAGGGCCACACCTGGGCTATGCCGTGCAGTGGTTCACCTTTGCCAGTATCTTGGTGCTGGGTTACCCGTTTTATGTGCGTAAAGAGTTGATAAAACCTTCTGAAGGATCCGGTCCTTTGGCTCCGCCTCAGGACATCCCTTCGCAGGGTTATTTGGAGGAATAATGAAATTCTCGCTCAGTTCATCCTTTGCCCGCCTGACATTATTTGTGCTGGTGGCTGTTTTTCTGGTTACGATCGGTGGCCGCCTGGTGACCCTGAGCGGCGCCACCGAAGCCTGTACGGGCTGGCCGCTTTGCCAGCCCGAGGGATCTCTTGGTTGGATGCAGTTATCCCACCGCGCGTCGGTGGGCTTTGCCAGCGCTCTCATACTTTATCTGCTCTACCGTGCCTGGCGGGATGTGCGCGATCATCGCGTGCTGCTGCCGTTAGCAACACTGACCGTGGTCCTCTTTTTCGCGCAGGCATTCGTAGGCGCGATGCAGGTCACGCGCGGATTCCCGCTTTACCTGGATGTTCTTCATGCGCTAACGGTTGTGGTCTTGTGGGGCGGATTGGTAGGACTGGTGATTGCCTCCGGTTTCCTGGCCCGTGAAACCGTAGAATTTCCTCCCCTTGATCTTCGCCAACGCACGCTCGATTTCGTGACGCTGACCAAGCCCGTTGTCGTTCTGCTCCTGCTGGTAACGACCTATGCCGGGCTGGTGGTTGGCGGGAAGGCCTGGCCTTCTTTCTCATTGACCTTCTGGACGCTGCTGGGAGGCTTTATGGCGGCAGGCGGCTCGTCTGCCCTCAACCAGTACATCGACCGCGACCTGGACAAGCACATGCAGCGTACCCAGAAACGCCCGCTAGCGGCAGGCCGGATGACTCCTGCCGAGGGGCTGGCCTTCGGGTTGGCTCTCGCGGTGCTGAGTTTTTATATTTACGCGGGTTTTGTCAACTTGCTGGCAGCGTTTCTATCCTTGGTAGGCATCATTTATTACGTGGTGCTTTACAGTATCTTGCTTAAAAAGGCTACCGTGCAGAACATCGTCATTGGCGGCGGCGCAGGTGCCATCCCGCCGCTGGTCGGATGGGCTGCTG
>JAABUE010000084.1 GCA_011389535.1 Anaerolineales bacterium | reverse complement strand
TCAGCTAACGGGAACCATTACCAGGCACACGCACATCGATCCACACCAGCCGATGATCGGAGCTGGGGAAGGGGAAGGTGCCAACCAGTGCGAACAGTGGATCGGTGTTCAACGGCCAGAAGACAGCTGCGTCCAGGATTTGCAGGTTCTTCCTCGGCAGGACGTAGTCTGCCCGCAGGTTGCCAGGCGCCGTATCGGAGAAGTCGGCTGTGTCGAAGGCCGGATCACTGAGATGGGTGGTGTTTGCGCCACCCTGCAATGCTGCCTGCTGGACAGCGCCTTCGCTCGAGGGTGTAACCTTGGTGTTGACCAGCGGGTGCTCAAGCAGTTGTTGGATCGCGCCCGGGATGCTGTCGCCATCCAGCGGATCAGAGTTCTGGTCACCCGCGATCACGAACAGCGAACCAGGCTCGAGCCCACCGGTTTGGCCCTCATCGTCGTAAATATAACTGCCCCTCGGCCCCGGGCTGATGTAATCGGCCCAGAAGCGGATCTCGTCGAAGTTGCGCCTGCCGTTGCGGTCTTCCGGCCCATCGAAGACCGGCGGCGTCGGGTGACTCACCAGGAAGTGGACAGTCTTGTTGCCAATCAGGATGGGGACATCCCAATGGCTCTTGGAGGACAGGCGGAAAATGTCCAGTTCCGCGGGTGAGTACCAGTCCGCAGGCTCGGGCGTGCTGAGATCGTCGGGCAGCAACGCGCCGGGCATGTCTTTCCACAGGAAGAGTTGGAAGGTCCGGATTTCTTCATAGTCAATCGGGTAACGCGAATATACAACCATACCGAACTGCCCTGGGAAAAAGCCGAAGCCAAAAGCGTCATCGGGACCGCCGACCGAACCGTCATTATTTAAATCAAAGCCTGACGGGATTCCAGTGTTGGATGGCGCAACGAAGTAGTAACCATATTCAATTGGTTCCGCCCCGTTTTGAGAGACGGAAAGGTAGTTATCCTGGAAGAGTTCGGCAGCGAGACCGCCCTCGACGAAGTCAAATTCATTGATGAGCAGCACGTCGGGCCGTGTCCGCTGGATGATCTCAGCCACGGTCTTTGCCTGCGCATTGTCCGGCGTGGACAGGTCGGTAACCAGCTGCCCGGCAAAATTACGATTAAGCGAGGCGTTGAACGTGGCGAAGCGGACGAAATCAAAAGATCCTCCAACCGGTCTATCTACAGGCGCCGCGCTTACCGGGACGGTAAGTGCCAGAATTAACATTAAAGCGATCACAAGCCAGTTTATTCTCTTATACATAGGGGAATTCCTTTCGTGTTAAGGGGCCTGGCAGGTCAAGTAGCCATGCGAGGGCAACCTGCCAGGCCTATTGTCTATCCAAGTCTTCGTGAATCAGCTACGCTACGGCACCTTTGTGATACGTCCCTCAACAGTCGGGGTGATCGTGCCCAAACTTTGGATATATTCAACGACCACATCAAACATTACTTCGCGGGTAGTACCCTGACCGTCAGCTAACATCGCGTAGAAATCGCCGCCATTGTTTATGAAATCGTTGGTAGCAAATGTATAGGTTGTGCTATCCGCTGGAATTGGCGTATCATCTGGAAATGCAACTGACAAGACCCGCGAACCGGGCGGTAGCGAGCACTGGAACGTAAATTTGAATCCGGAAATTTGCGGGAAGCGGCCATCTGTACCTGAACAGTCTGCAGCGTTGATCTGGCTAACCCCATTTTCCAAGGCCGCCCATAGCTGTGCGCCGGTCACGGTGCGCGTCACCACCGAGTTTCCAAACGGTAATACAGCAAAAACGTCACCGATAACAATGTCGAAGGGTGGCCCAATCACGTAAGGCGCAGCCGTCCGTCGGAGCGTGGTGTCGACAGGGGTATAGCTCGATGGGAGTGGCGCGCGGATGCCTCCACCATTGGTGAGCGCAAGCTGCGTGCCATATCTCAGGCGGATGGCATCAGCAACCAAATTGCCGATCGCGACCTCCCCTCTGCGTTCGATGTTGCCGCCGCGCGGGAAAAGATCGGTTGCCACGCCGATCGGCTCGTCGAAAGCAACCGCCAGGGCAGCGCGGTACGGTTCAAGGAGCGCTACGATCGCTGGATCAGGCGTCACCGCGCTGGCGAGCGGTGTGACAAAGGTATTCACACGATTCACAATGCGGCCATTTTGTGCATCCACGGTTAACACAGACTTTGAATAGGTCAAGCCCTTGCTGCGATTCTCAACCACAAGAGCATTGTTATGAATGCCACTGTACTGCACGTCAGTGTGGTCGCCAAAGATCAGATCGAAACCGCCGACATTGTTGGCAAAATCGATCAATGGGCCTGAAGCCGCGCCTGTCACCGGATCAAAACCTGTGACACCGAGATGCGTAATCGCGATGAAGACTTTCGCGCCTTCAGCCTTCGCCCTGGCCTTCGCCTTATTAGCAGCTGGAATAGGGTCTGTTGGTTCAATCGTCCCGAAATTGCCCGGGAAGACCAAGTTGGGCGCCTCAGGATTGGTGATCCCGATCACTGCGACTTTAACACCACCGACCTCAAAGATCTCGTAATCTTTGACACCAGTGAGGTTATCATCCCGGTTTTTCAGGTTCGCCGAAACGTACTGGAAATTGGCTAAATCAATCATTTGTTGCAGGTGAGCAATACCTTTATCGAAGTTATGATTGCCAAAGGTATCGGCATCGAAACCCATCAAGTTCATTGCAAGGACTGCAGGCTCTTCGTTGAAGAATCCTGAAAGCGGCGGGGACGCGCCATATGCATCTCCCGCAGTCAGTGTCAAGGTGTTGGGGTTGGCTTGACGGTCGGCTTGCCAGTACGATGAAATGGCGGCAGCTCCGCCAACTCCGTTGATCGGATCAAGTTGGCCATGCCAGTCAGACACATTCAAAATTTGAATGTCAACCGTCGAATGCGGCGCCGCGAATGCACTGAAACCAGATAATCCAATCACTAACAGGGCGGCGATCAAAACGGCCGAAAACAAACGAAGCAAAGATACATGATAAGGTACTCTGCTTCGCCGAGAAATCAACAGATCGAACATAAACTTTCTCCTCTGGCAAGATTAAATTAAGGTTGGACTGCAGCACGGGCAAATGCACAGCCACCTCTCCTGGTAACGTTAAAAATTTTTTGCCCATTACCATCTCTTTCTTTGCCCACAGGTAAAGTATCCTGGTTCTTTGGGAATTTCCGTGACAGAGACATGGATTGGGGAGAATATGCCTGCGCATATCCTGTCCCTCTGACCCCGTCAAATTACGGCCAGGCAAATGGGGATACATCCAGAGAACCGGTGTCCACAAAATATGACAATTTAGATAATATTTATAATTATAGGGAGCGGAAAGATTTTGTCAATAACCCCTTTGGGGAATTAAGATTAATGTTTGTTTGAATTTTACAGACACGTTGCTGCGACCAATGAAGGTGAGAATTTCTGCACCCTCCGTGAAGTACTGTATTTGTGACGATTTGAACATTTAAGATTACAATAGGCTATCTATCCACCCAGATGATCATGGAGTTAAAAATGGCTGAAAACAGTTGTGAAACCTGCCCGATGAGGCTGAAGGCTGAACAAAATCCAAAATCGCTGATGTCTCGCTTTTGGAAATGGCACACAAGCTGGTGCCCGGGCTGGAAAGCGTACCAGAAGTCTCTTCAAGCGAAAGCCAACTAAGCCAGATGGGACCTTCAGTAAATCATAACAGCCTTGCAAGACGCTGTGTCTTGCAAGGCTGTTATTTGTTAGTTATCAGTGTAAGCAGTTATTGAAAGATTTTTAGAAGGTTTACTAACGGCGGCGGGTAAAGTGCCCGAGAGGGTGCGCTGCCAAAGCTAAACGTGTTTTATTCGGAAATTCAACTCCATGCCAGATACATTCCTGTCGCCGAAGTCTCGATTGCCGCGAGCATTTTGGGTGTTCCCTCGGCGACGATCTGGCCGCCAGCAGCCCCGCCATCGGGACCCAGGTCGATGATCCAGTCAGCTGCGCGGATGATATCCGGATTATGTTCGATGAACACCACAGAATTGCCAGCATCCACCAAACGTTGGAGCACGCCCAACAACCGGGCGGCGTCATCGGGGTGCAGACCGGTCGTCGGTTCATCGAGCAGGTAGAGGGTACGGCCGGATGCGCGGCGTCCCAGTTCCTTGGCCAGTTTGACGCGCTGGGCCTCGCCCCCGGAAAGTGTGGTGGCGGGTTGCCCAAGCTGCAAGTAACCCAGCCCCACATCTAACATCAAACCCAGCCGGGAAGCCACGTTGGGGACACCTTGAAAGAGCGGGGCAGCCTCCTCGATTGTCAGGTCGAGCACCTGGGCTATATCAAAGCCGTGATACTTCACATCCAGTATCTCGCGCTTGAAGCGCCGCCCGCGGCAGGCCGGGCAGCGTACTTCTACGTCGGGCAGGAAGTGCATTTCAACGGTCAGCATGCCGGCGCCCTGGCAGCGTTCACAGCGCCCGCCGGGCACATTGAAGGAAAAGTGTCGCGGGGTGAGTTTCAAACGGCGCGCTTCA
Organism: Anaerolineales bacterium; assembly: GCA_011389535.1. Lineage (GTDB taxonomy): Bacteria > Chloroflexota > Anaerolineae > Anaerolineales > Villigracilaceae > JAABUE01. The sequence goes on along the minus strand of JAABUE010000084.1, from coordinate 6,405 downwards.
GGCAGAGCGGCGAACGTTTCACGGATCGGCGTGAATGCGTCGGTATAGGTGGCAGCATTCGAGCGCGGCGTGCGCCCGATGGCGCTCTGGTCGATGGTGATAATCCGGTCGATATGCTCCCAGCCGCTGATGGCATCATGCTCGCCCGGTTCGTCGGAAGCGCCGTTGAAACGCTGGCGGGCAGCGCGGTCGAGGATGTCGAACATCAACGAGGACTTTCCCGAACCGGACGGTCCGGTTACCGCCACCAGCAGTCCCAGCGGAATGTGGGCGGTCACATTTTTCAAGTTATGCGCGCGCGCTCCGTGAATGACCAGCGCCGGCCCACCGACCGGGCGTTCCGCTGCAACCGGAAATTCCAGCCGTCCGGAGAGATACCCGCCCGTCACCGACCCGGGGCAGGCTGCTACCGCATCGGGATTCCCGGCGACTACCACCGTCCCGCCGTTTCGCCCTGCCCCCGGGCCGATATCCACTACGAAGTCTGCGGCGCGCAAGATCTCCATATCGTGTTCGATCACCAGCACGGTGTTACCCAGGTCGCGCAGCTGGCGCATGACCTGGATTAAGCGTTTGGTGTCCCGCGGATGCAGACCGATGGTTGGCTCGTCGAGCACGTACAGCACACCGGTCAGGCCAGAGCCCAGCAGGGATGCCAGACGCAGCCGCTGTGCTTCTCCGGCCGAGATCGTCGGGGAGGAACGCTCCATGGTCAGGTAGCCCACCCCCACATCGATCAAACGCTGGACGCGCTCGTTCAGGTCATCCAGGATCGATCCGGCGATGGACATCTCACCGGCCGATATGACCTCTGGCAAGACATCCAGCCAGGCAGCCAGCTCCGTCAACGGCAGATGCAGCATATCGATGATGGATTGGCCAGCGATTCTCACAACCCGGCTCTCCGGGCGTAAACGGGTTCCGTTACAGTCAGGGCAGACCTGCCGGTGAAAGAGCTTTTCCAGCTTTTCGCGATAGGCCGAGTCATTGGCACGCTCGTTGTAACGGCGCATCAGGTTGGTGACCAGGCCCTCGAAGCGGCCGTTGGCGCTGGTCTTTGGGAGAGGCTTATCCGGGTAATGACGCTTGAACTGCGGACTCTCTGTTCCATATAGCAGGTAGTCGCGTGCAGCCGGTGTGTATTGCCGAACTGGCAGGTTCAGGTCATATTTAAAATCGAAATATTTGGCGCCTGCCTTCAATATGCCCTTCCCGTAATGATTAATGTGGAACTCATCCCAGTTGGCAATCGCGCCATCCTTAATACTGAGGCTTTCATCGACCAAAAGTGAAAGCACAGGTTCGTTGACTATCCCGAGGCCGGTACAGGTTGGGCAGGCTCCGTCGGGTTTGTTGAAAGAGAAGCTGGCCATCCCCATTTCGGGGAGGCTTGCGCCGCAGGCCGGGCAGAGTACTGTTTCTCTATCTGCCGGGGATTCATCGTCCAAATCCTCCGCGTTGCCCAGATCATGCGAGGGCGGCACATCTGCGCCACAGGCCGGGCAGGGACGATGTCCCAGGCGGGCAAAGAGCACACGCAAATAGGTGTATACCTCCGTCACCGTGCCGACCGTGGAGCGCGGGCTGTGGTTGGTCAGATGCTGGTCAACGCTGATGGAGGGAGACAGACCGACGATAGAATCGACCGGCGGCTTGGCAACGTACGTAACCAGCCCGAGCGATTCCATATACTGGCGTTGGCCTTCTTTGTGAAGGGTATCGAAGACCAAAGTAGATTTTCCCGAACCCGAAAGGCCGGTAAATACAACCAATTTATTCTTCGGGATATCGAGGGACACATTTTTGAGGTTGTGCAGGCGCGCATTTTTTATCGTGATCTGGTCGGGCATAGGAACTCCTGGGTTATATGTTTATGTTTCTGTGCTCATTTTACAACCCTGGTGTGCAAGTGGAGGGTTTGGAGGTTTGGAGCACAAATCCGATTTAAACCTGGCCTGCCGGGGTAGCGCGAGATACTATCTCGCGTTACTCGGGTCTAAACCCTGGTGTGCACCTGGAGAGTTAGTTCCTATCGAAAAAGTTTTGCTGCTCGGTTTTCTGCGCAGCGATGCGGGTTTCTATCAGGGAGACCAGCTCCCTGGCATCTCCTTCAACCCGGGCAAGGGTACTCAGCCAATGGTCGGTAACGGAAAGGATATCTTCGCCCGGTTCGGGCGTATCCAGCGCTGCGCGCAACTCGACGATTTCCCCCGCATCGAGTTTGCTCAATACCCGCAAGATCGCCATCATGCTGTAGCGTGAGCGGATCAAAATGCGGATGACGCGCAGGCGCCCGATCTCGTTCGGACCGTACAACCTGTACCCGTTTGACGGGTCTCGCGGCACTTCGAGCAGGCGGTTGCGATCCCAGTTACGCAACTGGTCGATAGTGACATCTAATAACTTTGCCACTTCCCCAATGCGCTGCGGGCGGGCAAGCTGATCGGGCAAAACGCCTTCGACCCAGCGCTCCAGGTAATTGGCGGCGGCTTCCGCCTGGGCGCGTTCAGCCTGCACCTGGGAGAGCAAACGATAAGCCAACTCCAGCGCGCCGCCCAGGTCACCTGCCGCTCCCTGGCCAATGACCTCATACGCCGTAGCACGGATGGAGCCGCCAAGCAAAATGAAACGCATTGCCTTGCGCGCCAGCAACATCTGGTTCAAGTGTTCGCGGGTAAAACGGCGATACCCGTTGAAGGGATCTCGCTCAACCGGCGGTAAAAAGCCCAACTGCTCGTACAGCCGCACGGTGTTCGGGTGAACATTTGCTGCTCTGGCAATCTCGGAGGTGCGCAGGTACCGTTTTCGGTTCATTGTAGTAGCCTGTTTCATTATATTTCAAAAAGAAAGGGTCTCACGCAACCTGGCGCGAGACCCAATTTTGATGAATTCAAAAACCTGATGGCTTAAGTACCTTCTTCCCAGGAGTTCAGGTACTTGACCTGCTCATCGGTCAGGACATCAATGTGTACGCCCATGGCCTCCAGCTTGATCTTAGCGATTTCGGCGTCTATTTCCGCGGGCACGGAGTAAACTCTATTCTCCAGCTTGTCGGCATTCTTCACCATGTACTCGGCGGCCAGAGCCTGGTTGGCGAAAGACATATCCATAACGGAAGCAGGATGCCCTTCGGCTGAAGCGAGGTTGATCAGCCGCCCCTCGCCAAGGATGTTGATCTTGCGCCCGTCTTTGGTCTCGTACTGGTCCACGAACGGGCGGACGAGTTTCGGTTCACCTTTGGACATCTCTGCCAGGGACGGAATGTTGATCTCGACGTTGAAGTGACCGGAGTTGGCCACAATCGCGCCGTCTTTCATGGCTTCGAAATGGTGTCGGTCAATGACGTTGATATCGCCGGTCAGGGTGCAGAAAATATCGCCAATTTTGGCGGCTTCGGCCATGGGCATGACCTGGTAGCCGTCCATAATAGCTTCGAGCGCCTTGAGCGGATCAACTTCGGTGACGATGACCAGTGAGCCCATCCCACGCGCGCGGGAGGCCAGGCCGCGACCACACCAGCCGTATCCGGCCACCACGAAATTCTTACCAGCAAGTAGGACGTTTGTGGCACGGATGATACCGTCAATGGTAGACTGGCCTGTACCATAGCGGTTGTCGAAGAAATGCTTGGTCATGGCGTCGTTGACGGCGACAACCGGGAACTGGAGCATGTTATCGGCGGCCATGGCGCGCAGGCGGATGACACCGGTGGTAGTCTCTTCGGTGCCGCCGATGATCTCGTCGAGCAGTTCGCGCCGGGATTTGTGGATAGTGGACACCAGATCGGCGCCGTCGTCCATGGTCATGTGTGGTTTGTGGTCGAGAGCTGCGCTGATATGCTTGTAGTACGTAACGTTGTCTTCCCCTTTAATCGCGTAGGTGGGGATCTCGTACTGGTTGACCAGCGCGGCGGCCACGTCATCCTGGGTGGAGAGCGGGTTGGAGGCGGTCAGCACGATGTCCGCGCCGCCGGCCTGCAGGGTCCGCATCAGGTTGGCAGTTTCGGTGGTGACGTGCAGACAGGCTGAAACACGGACGCCCTTGAGCGGTTTTTCCTTCTCGAATCGCTCCTGGATCAGACGCAGGACAGGCATCTCACGCTCGGCCCAGTCAATGCGTCGACGGCCGCCCTCGGCCTGGTTGATGTCTTTAATGTCGTAATTGCTCATGGTTTCTCCTTAAGTTGGTCTAACAAGTCGAACATGTCGAACAAGTCTTACAAGTTGACGCGTTAGACCTGTAAGACTTGTGAGACTACAAAAGACTATCAAGCTTGCCCCCATCATCGAAATGCTCGCGGAAACGAGTTACAAATTCTTCCCGTGTATAAAAGTGGCTCTGCGGACCGTTCTGCTCGAGACAGTAGACTGCTGCCAGCGAGCCTATTTCACCGCATAGCTTCCAGTCATAGCCGCGGCTGTAACCGGCCAGAAAGCCGCCGCGGAAGGCATCACCCACGCCGGTGGGGTCAACGATCAGGCGCTCAGGCACGGTTGGAATGTGGCACTCATCACCGTTGGTGTACAGGGTCGCGCCGTCTTTACCGTGCGTCACTACGACCACCTTTACATGCTCCAGAATCTGCGCCAGGTCCCAGCCGGTTTTCTTGGAAATCAAGCCATACTCGTAATCATTACAAAACAACAGATAGGCCCCCCTCATATCCCGCGCCAGCTCTTCGCCGTCCAAACGCAGGACCTGCTGGCTCGGATCGTATAAATAGGGAATCTCCAGCTCGCGCGCTTCGGCCGCGAACTTGGTCATCGCACCCGGTTCGTTCGGGGATACCAGGACCAGCTCCGGTTTCGACGGCAGATCCCTGAGGGACTGCGAACCCGCAAACCCCATTGCGCCAGGATAGAATGAGGCAATCTGGGCATTGGCCTGGTCGGTGGTAGCGAAGAAAGAAGCCGTAAACACACCGGGGACAACCTTCATCAGAGAGGTATCTACGCCTTTGCTTTCGAGCCAGGCGCGATACTCTTCGAAATCCTCGCCCACGGTCGCCATTACGCGCGGGCGTGTTCCCAGCAGGGCCATACTGTAGGCGATGTTCGGCGCTACTCCGCCACGCTGCCGGGACATGGATTCCACCAGGAAGGACAGGCTGATCGAGGCGAGCCGCTCCGGCAGGATCTGTTCCTTGAACAGGCCAGGGAAGGTCATCAGGTAATCGTAGGCAACAGAGCCGGTGAGGAGGATATCCATGCAATTTCCTTCGCTCCAGGCGCCGTACCTTTTCAGGCATTTTCCCGGCACCACCGCCGGAAAAATTTACGGCGGCATGAGCAAAATTATTTTACAAATTTTGGAATGTTAACATCAAACGGCGGGTGGACAATGCCGTTCTCGGTCACAATCGCAGTGACAAGCCGCGCCGGTGTCACATCGAAAGCAATGTTTCGGGCCTGGGCTTCAACCGGGGCAACCCGTTCTCCCTCGAATTGCAACCCCAATACTTCAGCAGGGTCACGTTCTTCGATGGGGATCAGTCCGCCGTGCGCGAGGGACAGGTCGATCGTGGAGGTGGGAACTACCGGGTAGAAAGGTACACCGTTATCGTATGCTGCCAGCGCCAGCATGTAGGTGCCGATCTTGTTAGCCACATCGCCATTGGCGGCTGTGCGGTCGGAGCCGACGAAGCATTTCTGGGCCTGCCCGGTTTTCAAGAAGTGCCCGGCCATATTATCCGAAATAATATCGTAAGGGATGCCATACTGCTCTAGTTCCCAGGCGGTGAGACGCGCGCCTTGCAAACGCGGGCGGGTCTCGTCGACCAACACATGGATCTTCTTACCCTGCTCCCAGGCGGTGCGGATCACGCCCAGAGCCGTACCCCAGTCCACAGTGGCCAGTGCGCCGGTGTTACAGTGGTGGATGACGGTGTCGCCGTCATTGATCAGGGCTGCGCCGTGCGCGGCCATGCGTTTGTTGATCTCGACATCCTCATCGGCGATGCGCTGGGCCTCATCTAAAACTTTTTTACGAATTTCTGCTGGAGTCCCACCCTCACCCCAGCCCTCTCCCTGAATGGGAGAGGGGGACACAGTCCGCATGATACGGTCCACTGCCCAGGCCAGGTTGACGGCTGTTGGACGGGCGGCTTTCAAAACGGCGGAGGCGGCCTCTAAATCGGCCAGCAAGCCCGAGGCGGAGGTGGCGGCGGATTCGCGCGCGGCCAGGGCCAGTCCAAACCCGGCTGCCGCGCCGATCGCCGGGGCGCCACGCACCACCATGTCAGCAATGGCCTGGGCAACAGATTTGTGATCCCGGTAAGCCAAAATTTCGAACGAACCAGGCAAGCGGCGCTGGTCGATCATTTTGAATTCGTCGGTCTCGTAATCCCAGAAAACGGTTCGCATGATTGCTTTCGATATTCTCGCACAAATAGGCGCTCTCTCGCGA
>JAABUE010000083.1 GCA_011389535.1 Anaerolineales bacterium | reverse complement strand
CTGCGCGACAAAAACGATAAGCTTCCTATCATCCTCATCCTGGAAAAGGGGAAGACCGTAACGAAAGACACTGCTGACGTGATCCTTAACCTGCCCTTTACCGTGCAGAAGCTCTCTAACCGGATTAAACCCTTGCTGCCCGGTGAGGGCGAGGATCTGATCCAGGCAGGGCCCATCCGCCTGGATACGGAAAGACGGCGGGTGCGCTGCCTGGGTAAAAACGCCAAGCTCACACCACGCCTGGTAATGCTGCTACAAATCCTGATGGAACATCATGGCGAAGTTGTAGAACGCGAGCAGCTTTTCAAAGAAGTCTGGGAAACCGATTACACCGGCGATACGCGCACCCTGGACGTGCACGTTTCCTGGCTGCGTCGCGCGATCGAGCTTGACCCCCTGAAACCGAAATTCCTGAAAACGATCCGCGGAGTGGGCTACCGCTTAGACGTTTAATCCCGACGCGGGTCGGGATAGCTGAAAATGCTCCCCCTGCACCGTCACCAGCCGGACGCAGACATCCCCCCCTGCGGGAATGATCCGTCCGGTTTCGATTTTTAATTCCCTTGGTACTTCGTCGCTTCGTACTGGACGAACGGCCTGCGCGGCGCTCTTGAAGGTTTTTCTGTCCCAGGCCGGGTCTACCTCCCAATAATCCAGCTGAAGAGGACTATCGAGCTGGAAGATATTCTCGTGCTGCAATACCTTTCCTTCGCTCGACCCAAGCGTAAAAGGAGAAACCGGGTCACGTTCCAGCGTGAACGGGATCTGTGAAGCGGTCAGCCGGCTGCGGGTAGTGTGAACCGCGCGGAAGGTTGCGTCAGCGGCGATAAACCTGCGCCCTAGGCTGGCTGCCACCCGGGGCGTCGTCCCCGATCCGCAAAAAAAGTCGGCAACCAGATCACCGGGGTTCGACGAAGCCCGGACAATACGTTCCAGCAATGCACGCGGTTTCTGGGTAGGGTAGCCCGTGCGTTCGTTGTGCAGGCGAGCCACAACCGGAAAGTACCACCAATCTTCGGGGACCTTGCCACGCTCCAGATCTGGCACTTTACCGAAGCCCGCTTTGGGAGAAGCGCCAAATGTTTTCACGGTGTTGGGATTGTACGGCTCGCGGACTGCATCAGCATTAAAAGTATAGCCCCTGCTTTTAACATAGACCAGGATCGTATCGTGCTTGCGATTGAATGCCCGCCGGATGGGTGACGGGCCATGATAGGCCCATATGACTTCATTGAGCATATTTTCGGGGCCGAAAAATTCATCGAGCAGCAGCCGGGCATAGGAATCGGCGTGCCAATCGAGATGCAGGTACAGTGTTCCGTTTGGCGCAAGTAAGCGATACATCAACGCCAGGCGCTGGTAGAGAAAGTCGAGATAGGCATCCAGGTCTGACCAGTGGTCGCGATAGCCTTCGCTCAACTGCCACTCCTCCGGTTTGCGCGAATCTTCGCCGCGACCAATACGGGCGGAATATTTGCGGTTGGTGAAAAACGGCGGATCGGCATAGATCAGGTCAACCCTGCCCGCATATTCAGGCAGGAGTGCCGCCATCACCGGCAGGTTATCCCCCAGGATCAAACGGCTTTCAGGCTGCGTATCCGGGTAACCGTAACCCTGCGGATAGACGATGGCCTCGGTCAGCAACTGGGCAGGTGTGGGATCAACGAGGCGTTTACCGGGCCATGTCAGGAGGGGCATAGGATTACCCGTAGGAAATCCTGATCGGCGTGCCCAATCCGCGCTTATAGATACTCCCCTCAGCCGGGTCGAAGACCGGGTGTGTCCAGCGGAACAGCCACTTGGCCTCATCCGAGCGCATGTTGATGCAGCCATGGCTCATGGGCACACCGAAGTTATCATGCCAGTAAGTGCCGTGCAGGGCATGGCCCACATCGGTGAAGAAGCAGGTCCACGAGACACCGGGAAGGACATATCCATCCGCATCGGCCAGCAAATTTCCAGGCGATGAGCCGTAAAAGCTATAGCCCATGTGTTTGGCGGGCATCTTTTCGTTAATGTAGAATTCACCGTTAGGCGTGGTGGTAGAAATCTGGTTGGGGCCCGACGGCCCGCCGGGGATCCCGGAGGCGATATTCGTCTGAAAGACAACCTTATCACGCTCAAGAGCGGACAGGATCTGGGTGGTCAGGTTGATCTCGATCCGTTTGCTGGCCCCGGGCACGTCCGGGCTGATCGGTGCGTACTCTTCAGGCGGGATAATCCGCAAATGAGGGGCTGCAACATAATACGAGCCGTCCAGATCGTCGAAGATTCGGTACCAGGGGCCGCCGTCCGGACCTTCGGTCACTTCGTCAACCCAGTGCACGGACTCATAATAAATGGGTGGATTGGTGCTCCAGTTAGGCGGCAGGTTCAACGGCTGCCAGCCGTAGGTCTTCGTGAAGCGCCACGGCTGGGTGAACGGGACCGTCACTTCTGTGAGATGACGCGTACCTTCCGGGATATGGTTCAGCGGCTGGTTATAGAGAAACTTGACCCGCTGTAATCGAGCCCGGTGCATATACCCGCCCCAGACCCGGTACCAGACCGGGTTATATTTTGGTTCTTCTGCGATCACTTCTTCATAGACATGCACGAACTCGTCCCGGAACCAGGTACCGATGATCCGGTTCTCATCGCTCGGCCCGCTATACACGCTGACGGAATCGGTCGTTACCCGTACGAGCATGCTATCGTCAAAATTGATGGTATCGGGCTCGAACGGCGAAAAAGCCAATCCGCCCAACGCCAGCGAACTTAATTTTAGAAAATCGCGTCTCGATAATTTAGACATCATGAGGGTATTTTACCCCAGTTGTTTGAAGGAGTGAAAAACTTGCCCTGAGCCGGTCGAAGGGTCTGCCGCCTTTCCAAAGTCGGTCCCCTGCGGGGATCATAACAAAACCGCCCCTTGCACTCGCGAGGGGCAGTTTCTACTCTTTTACTTTACTGTTTTATTCAGGCTTCCGCGATGATAGGGATCATGTCTTTGAGCAAGATCTCAAGTGCCATGGTATGACCGCAACGCAGGTGAGTAATGAAAAACTCGCAGTCACATTGAAAGACCCCGTGATCGAAGCTTACTTCGTGGGGATTGTTATCGCCATCGAAGGTGAGCTCAAATCTCTTGAATTGGAATCGATATCGTTCTTCAGCATAGCGCTTGGATTTTTGAATCTTGCCGATCATCCCATAGTCCATGATTTTGTCTCCTTTTTATAAGATGCAAAAAGGCACGCGTCTGGACGCGTGCCTTTCAGCGGTTGAACTTCTTAGTCTTGACAGTTGATACTCGCATAGGATAGTGTTTCCTTGAACAAAGTATATAAGAATTCGGAACCAGAGTCAACACCCGAAGGTCATATTCTTAGGAAACTCACAGAATTTATGAGTTCTCTTAATCCGCCGTAGCCCCGGCCGGTACCGGTTCGTCTCCGTTATAGCTCGTCAACTGCGGCCATTTACGCGAGATCCAGAGCGCGCCCAGCATGCAGCCGATCCCGCCGCTGACGATCGCAAACGGCGCGCCGAAGAACTGCGCCACCAGCCCGGCCTCGATCTCGCCCAGCTGCGGGCCGCCCTGGAAAAAGATCTGGTTGACGCTGGTCATGCGCCCGCGCAGCTCATCGGGGGTGCGGATTTGGCGGATGGTATTACGGATGATGGTGCTGACCGAGTCCGACGCGCCTGTGACCGCCAGCGCGCACCAGGCCAGGACGAAGAACCTGCTGAGGCCGAAAACGATCGTCGCCGCCCCAAAAACGACCACCGACACCATAAAGAGCATTCCTTGCTTCCTGAGATCCTGCACTTGCGAGACCACCAGCGCAGCCAGCACCGCTCCCACAGACTGCGCTGCTGAGAGCCAGCCATACTCTACCACCCCAACCTTTAACACATCCCGGGCCACGATTGGCATCAGGGTGTTGGCTGAGGCGAAGAACGTAGCGATGAAATCCAGGATCATGGTCGAGAAGATGATCGGCCTGCCAAGTATGAAGCGGATCCCATCCCGGATGGACAACAGGTTGACACCCTTCGAGTCCTTCCCGAAAGTCTGCGAGACGCTGCCGATCAGGACCAGCGCCAGGATGACCGCTACGAAAGAAACCGCATTGATGTAATAGACCGCAGCCTGCCCGGCAAACGCTATCGCGAACCCGCTCAAGGCCGGGCCGACAATAGAGCCGGTTTGAAAGGCGATGGAGGTCATGCTGAAGGCGTTGGGCAGGTCTTTGGCCGGGACCAGGTTAGGCACCAGCGCCTGGCGTGCCGGGCCGTCGAAAGCAATCGCCACCGCCTGCAGGGCGGTTAACGCGTAGATGTGCCAGAGCGAGATCTGCCCGGTATCGGTCAGCAGAGCCAGGCCCAGGGCAGTGAGCGCTGCGACCGTCTGCGTGACGAAGATGATCGCGCGGCGGTTGTACGAGTCGGCAACGGCTCCCCCGATCAGCGAAAAGACGATCACCGGCAGGATGCGCGCCGCCCCGATGCCTCCCAGTGCAATCGGCTGGTCGGTCAGCTCGCGGATGTGCCAGAACAGGGCCCAGATCTGCATCTGGGTGCCGGCAACCGAAATCATCAGGCCAAGCCACAAATAGAAAAAACGGCGATGTTTTAGCGCAGGGGGGATGTGCAATCGCATGGGGCAACCTTGAGGTCCTTAAAAAAACGGGGTGTGGGGTAACCCCACTTCCTCTTCTTTCAAGTAGATTTAGTTATAGAGGCCGAACCTGTAACCTGCGGAGCGCTGCTATTCTACTCCTATGTACCCCAATCTCTCAAGTAAAGAAAATCATAGCCGACCGTGCGGTTACTCACCTTGGCAATCGGCGGAAGCATGCGCTTGAACTGGTTGCGGCGGATACGTGTCACCACCTGTTCTACAAAGGCAGCCTCGAAACCGGCTTCTACACACTCTTCGGGGCTATACCGCTGGTCCACCAGCAGGTAGAGCAGTTTGTCGACCTCATCATAAGTAAAACCCAGCTCGTTTTCATCGGTCTGGCCGGCCCATAGATCAGCGGAGGGGGCTTTGTCGATGATCACAGCCGGGATGCCCAGCGCGCGCGACAGCTGGCGCACCTGCCCCTTATATAAATCTCCGATCGGGTTAAGCGCCGAAGCGGAATCGCCCCACAGAGTCGTGTAACCGAGCAGGATTTCCGTCTTGTTGCCTGTGCCAACCGCCAGCCCTTTGAAGGCCTCTGTCTTATCATACAGGACGATCATCCGGGCACGCGCCATGATATTGCCCTTGCGTGTTTTGGACATCTCCGGGTCACTGGAAATGAGCGCATCGACCATGCCAGTAATCTCGATCGTTTCACTCTGGACTTTGAACTGCTCGATGACCAACTGGGCATGTTCCAGCGATTCGGGAGATGACGTCCGATAAGGCAGACGCAACGCCAGCACATTTTCACCGCCCAGGGCCTCGGCAGCCAGCGCACACGAGAGCGCCGAATCCAATCCGCCAGAGAGATTTACGACCGCGCGTGAGAAGCCTGAGCGGGTAATTTCGCTTTTGATAAAGCCCGTCAGGATCTTGCGGGCGAGTTCGGGGTTGATGGTAAGGTCTATGTTACTCAATCTCCCGCTCCCTTCTGCGCTCTTCCAATAACTGTATTGACAATCTCTCGCCTTTCCCGCTCCCGCGCAATACTTTCAAAGGATCGTCCGGGATTGGAATAACCGTGATGGTTTTGCCATTATCCAGCCAGACGAGCTTGGTTCCCTTTTTGAGTTTGTATCTTTTCCTGATTTCAGCAGGAATGACCGTTTGCCCTCGTTCCGTAAGAGTGGTTTCCATATCATCATTCCTGTTTTTGCAAGATTCTATCCATTTCCTTCTGCACTAGCGCTGTCCGCTCATCGCGCAACAGCGGCAGGCGAGCGCGCGTGCGGTGGAGCTGGTTCAGGTCGAGCGTAGCAATGGTCAGCGCTTCCTCGAAGTAGGGACCCTGCGCAATCCGCTCGCCGTTGGGATCGAAGACCGTTGCGCCACCCCAGAAGTTCAACCCGTCTTCGTAGCCGACCCGGTTGCTGTGGGCCACAAAACTGGTGAAAAGGTTGGCATACGAACGGTTGACATTTTCCACCCAACGCGCCGACTCCAGTTTTTCGCCATCGTTCAAGCCGCGCCCGGGGGAGGCAGACATGAACAGCAGCACATCGGCGCCGTCCAGCCAGAGCAGGTAGGGCGGCGAGGCGTGCCAGAAATCCTCACAGATCAGGATGCCCATCCGCCCGAAGCGGGTATCGAAGGCGCGGACCGAATCGCCCCATGCAAAAAAACGGCCCTCATCGAACAGGCCGTATGTGGGCAAGTACACCTTGCGATGGACATGCAACACCTGTCCGCCGGAGAGATAGGCCGAGGCAATGTAGAAGCGATGACGGGAATCCTCGTCCACGAAACCGACCACCATGTCGATCTCGTTGCTGGCATCCAGCAGGTGGCTGAACGTCGGGTCGCCGGGAACAGGCCGCCGGCTGACGCTTGGCGTGATGTCCTGGAGCGTGTACCCGGTCAGGGAGAGCTCGGGGAAGACGATCAGGTCGGCGCCGTCCTGGCGGGCCTGTTTGGCCAAAACCAGGTGCTTTTCCAGGTTAGCGTCCACTACGCCTAATCTGGTGTTGATCTGGGCGAGAGCAAGGTTGAGTTTCATCGACTGAATCTTATCACGCTTGTCGACGTGATTTAAATTGAATTCACAATCGTGCCATGGTCGGGAAGGTTGCGGCGCTCTTCGCCGGCGGCAAGGGAAACATAAGGAGTCGTCCAGCGGAAAATCCATTTGGCGTCTTCCGGCCTGACGTTGACGCATCCATGCGAGCGCGGTTCGCCAAAAGCATTGTGCCAGTGCGCGCCATGAATGGCGACTCCGCCCTGAATATAAGTACACCAGGGTACCGCCGGGGTGGAATAGCCTGCCGCTTCATCGCCAGCGGTCATGTTCTTGGAGATAATTTTCCAGTGGGTTAACAGGGTTCCTGCAGGGGTAGCATATTCATCACTCACCTGGCCGGTGGCAGGGTCGTGGATTCTTCCACTGGAAACGCGGCAAAAGTACACTTCGCTGTTTCCTTCGTAGCAAGACAGGGTCTGATAAAACAGGTTTAATGAGATCGTCTTTTCGTTCGGATCCACATCCGGGCTGATTGTCGAGACGTCATCATCCGTCAGGACCTTGAAGCCCGCCCCATCTCCCCAAAAGAATTCGCCATAAGGGCCGTAGCCGTAACCGCGTCCGTTGGCATCTTCATTCCAACGGTATTCCACGAAGCCGTTGCTGGTGCGGATGGTATCCATCCATACCACCTGCCCGTAATACAAACGCGGCGGGAAATTGTAGGCGATATGGTCCCTCAGCCAGGGCGAGGCAATGACGCCTTCATGCGCCAGCTCCACATACGGGACAGTCACTTCTGCCCAGAAGCCAGCCTGACCGGCGGGGATTTCTGTAATCGGGGTATTGGGCAGGTTGCGCGTGCGCTGGAGGACCGAGCCGTAAATATAGCCTTCAGGGGTCTCCACATAACGCTGGTTGGATAAGCCTCCGACAACCCTGCCAACGACTTCCCGCTCCCATTCCACCAGCGTATCGGCTTCCAGCTTGCGGATGGAGGTATTCAGGCTCGGGTCGTTGGTCGGGCGGCTTCTCAGGTCAATATTCGTATCCACGACACGCCCGATAATGACACTGTTGGGGAATTCCGGCAGCCGTTTGGGGCTTGAAAAAATTTCCAGGTCGGGCAATTTGTAAGGCTTGAATGCCATCGCGCCCAGTCCAAGCCCGGCCAGTTTCAAAAAGTCACGCCGAGATATTGTTCTTTTCATAATAAAGCACCTTTCGATAAACCTTGAATAACACAATAAGCATACCTGTAAACAAAAGGTGCGTCAACGCCAATATGAGAATACCACGTCTTTCGAAATGGAAGAAGCTGAGTTGTTCAATATTATCAATGTCAATATAAATATTATTAATTTTTATATTGACAAAAATAAATTTTCATCTATAATAATGCAGGTAATACAAAATCGCTTTAAATAGAGCTAAACGGAGGTCCCATGTCAATCTGGGCAATCGAAGCTGAAAACCTGGTCAAAAAGTTCCCGCAACGCGCCAAAAAAGATGGGAACGGCAAGAAGAATAAGAAATTCCGCTGGCCGCGCTTCAAACGCGAACCCAAAGCGCTGTTCACCGCCGTGGACGGCGTCAGCCTGCAGATCGAGCGCGGAGAGATCTTCGGCCTGCTCGGCCCGAACGGCGCGGGCAAGTCCACCACGATCCGCATGCTGTGCACCTTACTGGAACCCACCAGCGGGACAGCGCACGTCAACGGCTACGACATCGTCAAACAGGCCAATCAGGTCCGCCAGAACCTGGGGACGGTGCTGGCCGGCGAGCGCAGCATTTACTGGAAGCTGACCGGCCGCGAGAACCTGGAATATTTCGCGGCCCTGTATCACATCCCGCCGGCGGTCGCCAGGAAACGGATCGACGAACTGATCGAGCGCACGGAACTCAAAGAGCGCGCGGACGAGCTGGTCGAAAAATACTCGACCGGCATGCGCCAGCGGATTGCCATCAGCAAAGCCCTGCTAGCCCGTCCACCCATCCTGCTGCTGGACGAACCAACGCTTGGCCTGGACCCGCAGGCGGCCCGCAACCTGCGCGAGCTGATCGTCGACCTGCAAAAAGAAGGCCACACCATCCTGCTGACCACCCACTACATGGAAGAAGCTGACCTGCTCTCTGACCGCATCGGCATCATCGACACCGGGGTAATCATCGCGCTGGATACGCCGGAAGGCCTGAAGCAGCGCATCGGTCAGAGCGAGATCGTCAAGCTGGAAGTCTCGGGCTGGTACGAGAAGATCGGCGAGCAATTGCGCCAGTTGAAGGGGGTGGAGAACCTGTCTGCCCACAAGTCCAGTGCGGACGGCGTGTGGGAGGTCAGCCTGCACTCGACGGACTCGCGCGCTATCCTGCCGGGCGTGGTTGAAACGGTCAACCACAACGGCACGCAACTGCTGAATATGAACATTGTCCGGCCTTCCCTGGAAGACGTGTTCATCAACCTGACCGGCAAAGCATTGCGCGATTAGGAGTCTGCCAATGACCACAATGCAACAATCTCTTGCCAGGCCCGGCTTTACGGCCAACCTTCAAGCCTTCTGGGCGGTGACCCGCCGCGAATGGACCATCTTTCTGCGTTACCCGACCTGGGTGATCGCGCTGTTCATCTGGCCGATGATCTTTCCGATGGCCTACCTGCTCACCGCCCGCGCGCTCTCCGGCGTAGACGGCAGCGGGCTGGCCCAGTTCCAGCTTAATACGGGCGTCTCCGATTACATCGGGTACATCGCGGTCGGTACCACCATCTGGATGTGGCAGAACATCGTGCTGTGGGATGTCGGCTTTGCGCTGCGTAACGAACAGATGCGCGGCACGCTCGAGTCGAACTGGCTCTCCCCCACCTGGCGCTTCTCCTTCCTGATGGGCAGCACCCTGCCGCAAATGGTCTCGATGGCCATGTTCATGGCCGTCGCCGTGCTGGAGTTTTCGCTGATCTTCGGTGTGCGTTTCGAGGGCAGCCTGTGGCTCTCGCTGCTGGTGCTGCTGGTTTCGATCCCCTCGATTTACGGGCTGGGCTTCGCTTTCGCCAGCGTGGTCATTACCGCCAGGGAAGCGCATGCCTTCGTCTTCCTGGTGCGCGGGCTGGTAATGATCTTCTGCGGGATCACCTACCCCGTGACGCTCCTACCCGAATGGATGCGCTCCGTGACGTACCTCTTGCCGCAGACCTACGTGATCCATGCTATGCGGCTGGCAGCCCTCTCCCCGGTTCAGCTCGCGGACCTGATGCCCGACATCCTGTCTCTGATATTCTTTGGCGTTTTCTGGCTGACAGCAGGTTACCTGCTGTTCAACTGGATGGAGCGCCGCGCCCGCCAGACCGGTTCGATCGGGCAATATTAGCCGGAATTAGGTATACCGATGAGTCAAATACAAAACCCAGGAATTTCACCACGGAGACACAGAGCCGCGGAGATTCTTTAAAAGGTTTCTCTGTGTCTCCGTGTCTCTGTGGTAGGGGTTTGGCCCCCTCCAGGAAGTCGCAGATCCCTACGGATTGGTTCTGTAAAAAAGGCAAAAATAATCCGTCGATTTCCGTGGAATTTGTACTGAGTTCGTCAAAGTATCCGTACATTATAAAGAAGGTTATTCTCATGGAAACTAAGCTACTTCTTTCACAACCCAGCCGCATGTCCACCTTAAGGGCACTGTTCGCCATCGTCAAAAAGGACTGGAAACAATACTGGCGCTACCCGCTCAATGCGATCTCGTCCATTTTCCAGCCGATTATCTGGCTGACCCCGGTTTACTTCATGGGGCAGGCTTTCAGTGTGAACGGCCAGGCACAGGGATTTGCTCAATATGCCGGGACCGCAGACTTTATGTCTTTCATCCTGCTCGGCACAGTCCTGACCAATTTCATCAACGCTATCTTCTGGGGCATGGGCTACTCGCTCAAGGAAGATATGGATGCAGGTGTGCTGGAGTCGAACTGGTTGATGCCCATCCCGCGGCTGCTGATCCTGGTCGGGCACTCCATCACCAATTTAACGGTGACAGTCGCCACGTCGGGCTTGATGCTGGTGATAGCCGCCCTGCTGTTCGGTTTCCGCGTCACGGGCGATGTGCTATACGCCTTCCTGCCTATCGTCCCCATGCTGCTGGGGCTATACGGCTTCGGGTTCGCTTTTGCCGCCCTGGTGCTGGTACTGCGCGAAGCAAATACGATGGTGGATATGAGCAGTTTCCTGCTGCAGATCTTCTCCGGCTCGAATTTTCCGGTCAGCTCCCTGCCGAAGTGGCTGCTGCCCATTTCCCTTTCCCTGCCCCTGACCTACGGCCTGGACGCGGTACGCGGCATCCTGCTCAAAACACCG
>JAABUE010000082.1 GCA_011389535.1 Anaerolineales bacterium | reverse complement strand
CTGGAAGATATCATAGAAATCTCCGGCCACTTGCCTGGCTGCCTCGAAATGGGCGACGATTTCCCAGCCCGAGATTTCAGGCAGCTTTTCCGGGAAGAAACCCGCCTGGATCTGGCGGCCAATTTCCAGATCCCGTTCGGCAACGTCCAGGGCTGATTCGGTTCTGGCATATAACCTGGCGTTGTCAATTGCAGCGGCAATCTGGCTTGCGACCGTCTCTGCCAGTTTGACCTCGTTCTCCGTGAACACATGCTCAGGGTCCCGGGCGGGCATTCCAATGGTGCCAATTGCGCTCCCGCGCGTCAATAACGGCACGATCAAAATGGACTTGGTTCCACGCAACCTGGAAATATCAGCCAGCGAGTTGGTGCGGGGATCGTTCTGTGAATCTTGAATAACGACTGTTTTCTTCTCTTTTATTACTTCTTGAGAAGATTGGTTGCCTTCGAAAGGCAAGACCATGCCCAGGGCGCTCACTTCATGCGGATGTATGGAATGAAAGGCAACAATTTCCAAAGATTCTTGACCGGCGCTCAGTAACCCAATGCCTGCGTTTCGAATGGGAAAGATCTGGGTCAGCTCCTTGCATAAGGCCTGCAAGATATCATTCAGGTTGAGGGATTGATTGACAATCATCGAAATGCGGTTGATCGCAGCCAGCTCATCGGCGCGCGCTTCAGCTTCTTCTTTCGTTTGACGCAGCGCTTCTTCTGCCATGACCCTTTCCGTAATACTGCGCATTAAGCCGCGGGTTCCAACCACCATATCACCCTCGATGATGGGAGAAACGGTCGTTTCAGCGATGTAAATCCGGCCGTCTTTGGCCCGGTAGTCGTACCTGAACGGCTCCAGCGGCGTTTTCGTCTCAATCACCTGGTGAAATTTTTGAAAAATATCCCGGATATCCTTTCGTTGGGTGAAATGGCGAAAATGCTTGCCGATCACTTCGTCTTCAGGAAAACCCAGTGCGTTGATGAAGGCCGAATTGGCATAAGTGATCAGGCCGGTAGGATCAGCCTCGAAATAGCTGTCCTGGAGCGATTCCAGCACGGAGTCGAGCGTTTCTTTAACCGTGACAAGATTTGCTTCTGCCTGGATTCTTTCGCTGATATCACTGAACTGGATCAACCGACCGGTTCGATACCCATGCCTGTCATCCACACGAGAAATCTGGACATCGAAGATGAGTCCTGTTTCCGGGATGGTGACTGGTAAAGTGGAACCGTTGCCGGAAGGTGCATTCAAGGCCGAGAGAAACACCTCACTCATTGCCGGATTTCCCTTGACCAATTCCGGAAACGAGCGACCCACATAGTTCTGGATTGGCAATCCCATAATTTCGATCGCCGCCGGGTTGATATCCCGGATGTTATTTTCCAGGTCCAAAATCACGATACCGGTCGAGAGTTTCTGCACGATGACATCATGGGCCAGCGGCACAACTTCCAGGATGTGGCCGCCAAAGATCGCCCAGGCAAAAGCCAGCCCGGTAACCGTGAAGATGATCGGGGTGGGGTCGGGGAATCCAGCAGGGGGGGAACCAAACAAATAATACACATTGCCGATCAGAGGCGCCAGGACGCCGACGATCAAACCGTATGCCTGGAACCCATATCGCTTGAAATTCATCACCAGCGAAGCGCCTAGAATGACGATCCCGGAAATCATCAATACATAGGAGTAGCCGGTATGGATGAAGAACAAGGGCCCGTATTCGCTTTCCAGTGCAGCATATCCGCCAATAGTCACGATTTTAGAAGATGCAAAAAACAGCTTATGATAACCATTTGTCAGCAGGGAAAGGTATAAAAGCGCCGGTATGGACCAAAGCCACTTTTCAACTTTTTCTATTTGTTCTCGAGCGTATCCCGTGAACTTTATGGATAATAAGAACCACGCCGATGGAATGAGCATGATCCCCAGATACTTGAGAGTGGTCCAGTTTCTTTGCCAAACCGGGTCGGGGGTGATCAGTTGGACGGCGTTCGCAAAGGCCCACAGCGTTCCGCCAAACATAAGCAGGGAAAATACATTCGATTCGCGCTTTTTTATCGGGCGGCTCTGAATGTACAGGCCGATCCCAAGCGTGATCAGGCCAGGGATCAATTGCCAGATGAGATAGGGGTTTGATTGGAATTCCATGCCTGTTCAGGACTTAAATGAATTTTGTAAATGTCAACGTATTGCCATCTTCGGAGGACTGGTAATCGATATTGTCCATTGTCTGGTAGATCAGGTACAGTCCCAACCCGCCCAGCTCCCGGTCTTCCAGGGCGGCTTCCACGTCCGGTTTCGGAGCCTCGACAGGCTCAAAGACGTGACCAAAGTCGGTGATCTGGACCAGGATGCGGTCCGGTTCGATGCGGAAGGAGAGAATGATCGATCCCGGGTCCATGCCTTTATATCCATGTTCGATGATATTCGTACAGGCTTCATCCACCGCCAGTTTCAGGTCCAGAACGACGTCATTGGGGATACCGTATCTGGCGCAACATTCGGTAATGAATCCGCGGAAAACCTGCAGGGATTCCAACTCAGCGGCGCGGGTGATTTGAAAGCGTCCGGTCATCCTTGGCTCCTAGTACCGCAACTTAAAAGTGTAAGGTGATATGCCGCTTTTCAAAGAACGAATTTCCGTATAGCTGTACATTTTCATTGGTTGCGGCACTAGTATTTCGCATCCGGGAAGGTATTGACCCCGGCCTGACGCCCAACCTGCTTGATCATCCTCAAATCGTCCCACTTTCTGTCGATTACTTCTAAAACGCCATCATGGATCGCCCAGGCGCGGCCGCGGACGGTCTGCCATTGATCGGGCTGGCGGAAAGGGGTGCTGCCGTCCAGGGCTTTATGCAGTTCACCGCCGGGTTGGAATTCGCGGTGGATGGTGTCCATCAGTTGGTGGCCCTTGGAGTATGCAAATCCGCGCTTCTCGAATATCCAGGCCGAAACATAGCTTAGTGGTTCCAGGAAGAAGGCGTGATGGGCCATCATGGTCAGAAAGGTTTCGATGTGAATAAAAACGATCTGTGAGCTGCGCAATCCCTCCCGGATCTGGCCGGGGGCCAGGCCAGCCCGCATGGCTTTTTCTTCCTCGGCACAGTTGCGATGGACGGTGCCAAAGAGTGTTTCCCTGCCCTGTTCATCGAAATCGGTGCGGAATCTCTGGCCGAGGGGGTTGCTGACGATCAGGAAATTCAGGTCGATGCCGTTATATAGGTTATCTGCCAACTCAAGATAAAAAAACTCGTTCTGTGGATCTTCCCCATACCAGGCGGTGATTTTGACCTTGTCGCTCCCGTACTCGGCATCCAGTTTTACCTGCGGGAGCTTATCGGGATTTTTCCAGGTGCGGGGGTTGATGTCAAAGTCAGCCAGCACCTGGATGGGAATCAACGTGCGATACAAGCGCAGCTTGGGATTTTCGGGCAGGCTATTCAAGGCTTTAATTGTGACTGGCAGGTTTGCGTCCCCGATCAACTGCGCGATAGAAATGCTCTCCGTGCTAGAGCCGCTTTTTGTTGGCTCACGTTTAACTTGTAAGCGTTTAAACATGGTCTTGAGTGTAATAAATTTGGAGCATTCAGGGAATATACCACCGTTTTAGAGTTTGAGGAAATATTGATTTAGAGAGCCAATAAAATTTCCCCACGGAAAGAATAGGCATCTGAGGACGCATTTTATGGCCCGAAAACCGTGTTTATATTTTTCGAACACGCCGTGCTCGGCCATATAACCGGTTCGCGGCTGCGCCAGTACTGCTTGAAAAGCGTGCCAAACCCGGTGAAGTGGGAGGCCAACCCGACCCACAATAGGCGAGTTTGAACGCACCTTCCTATGCTGCTGATACGCTCTGCGATGTACGGCGCTTGCTGGCAGGTCAACTCTGTATTGGCCCTTTTTTTTGGGACATTCCGTATTGGGCATGGTTTGTAGGTAAGCCGATCCACATACTTTCTTCACAATTTCTCCCTGTCTTCTTTACATTGCGAAACTATACTTCGTTTGTATCTTCCCAATAAAGCGGGACAATTTCCCCTCCTTGTTGAAAAGCAGATACCTTCTTTCGATAAAAAATCAATTTCTTTAGCAAGAGGAAGTCTCGATGCCCAAACTCAAACTGCCCGCTTTCTTCTCCAAACGCCCCAAACGCACGCTATTGATCCTTCTGGTTGTGCTGGTCCTGGCAAGCGCCGGGGGATTTGCCTATTACCGGATGGCATATGTACCCGCCCAACAAACGCAGGAACCCAGCCTGCAATCTGCCACCGTCCGGCGCGGCGACCTGGTGATCTACGCCAGCGGGACCGGCACCCTGACCGCCGCAGCGGAGGCCTCTTTCGGCTTTAGCATAAGCGGACAGGTAAAAAGTTTGTACGTCAAAGTAGGGGATGTAGTCGAATCAGGACAGTTGCTGGCGGAATTGGATAATTCGACACAGGAAATCCAATACATGCAAGCCAAGCGTAACCTGGCCGAGCTGGTCTCGCCCTACACGATCGCAACTGCCGAGCAGGCCCTTGCGGAGGCTAAACTGGAAGTGGACAGCGCTTACAGTCGCCTGGCATATTTGATCAGCCCCACAGTTTTGCGCTGGGAAGAGGAAGTCGCTAAAGTGGAAGGCGAGCTCGCGGCTGCCAGGCAAGAGGCAGAAGCGGCCGCTTCAACGGAAGCAGACCAAAAGGTCGAGGAGCTTGAAGCGCAGTTAGAGCTCTCCCAGGAAAAGTTAAGCGGCAATCAGGTTTATTACGAAGAAGTCTATCTCGTGGATCATTTCACGCTCAAAGACCGGGAATCCGGAAAGAAGTACATTTCTCGTCCGTCCGAGGTGTCCATCGCCCAGGCGCGCGCAGAGCTGGATGTAGCGCAGGCGACTTTGGTTGAAGCGCAACATTATCTGGCCGCATTAAAAGGCGAGGAAATTCCGGGAGACGCAACCGGGGGCAACCTGACCGCACTGGAGAACGCGCAATTTAGCCTGCAAAGCGCAGAGGAGACCTTGAACGGGACGCGCCTGATTGCGCCGATATCGGGCACGATCATGTCGCTCGATATCGTTGTCGGTGACACGGCAGGCACAGGCGAGATCGTCACCATCGCGGACCTCAGCCAGAAAAACCTCGAAATCTACCTCGATGAAACCGACTGGGGCAACATTGCCGTCGGCTACGCAGCCGAAGTGAGCTTCGATGCCCTGCCTGACCAGATCTTTACCGGAAAAGTGACCCAGGTCGATCCGGGCCTGTACACGTCAGGCAATACGTCCGTGGTCAGAGGGCTGGTCGTCCTGGATGAGACAGAAGCCGGGTTGAACCTGCCAATTGGCAGCGCCGCGGCTGCCGACATCATCGGCGGGCGCGCCGAGAACGCGGTGCTCGTGCCCGTGGATGCCCTGCGTGAGACTACCCCTGGGAGTTATGCCGTCTTTGTCGTTGAAGGTGACAAGCCAAGGCTGCGCGAGGTTGAAGTAGGCATCCAGGATTTGCTCTACGCAGAAATCAAATCCGGCCTGGAAGAGGGCGAAGTGGTCTCGACCGGGCTGGTGGAAACACAATAATGGCAGAGCGGACGATCATCGAAACGGTCGATATCACCAAGGTCTACGGTATGGGTGATATCAGCGTAGCGGCGCTGGCTGGCGTCAGCATTCAGATCCACGCCGGAGAGTTTGTCGCCATCATGGGACCATCCGGCTCGGGAAAAAGCACCTTGATGCACATCCTCGGCTGCCTCTCACGGCCTACGGATGGGCAGTACATCCTCGACGGGGAAGACGTCAGCGGCATGGACAAGGCACAGCTCGCCTCGGTCCGCAACCGCAAGCTGGGCTTCATTTTCCAGGCCTACAACCTGCTCCCCAGGACTTCCGCTTTACGCAACGTGACCCTGCCGCTGCTATATAACCGGGACAATGAAAAAACGCAAGCAAATATGGACGAAAAAGCGGGGGCGATGCTCGAACTGGTCGGGCTGGGCGACCGTCTGCACCACCAGCCGCAGGAACTCTCCGGCGGGCAGCAACAGCGTGTGGCGATTGCGCGCGCGCTGGTCAATGACCCGGTGCTGATCATCGCCGACGAGCCGACCGGCAACCTGGACACGCATTCGGGCCAGGAGATCATGGCCCTGCTGCACAAATTGCACCAGGGGGGCGCTACCATCGTTATGGTCACCCACGATCCGGCCATCGCCGCCCACACCCAGCGCACCATCTATCTGCGTGACGGCCTGGTAGAACAGGTTGTGACAAATGGGAAAAAGCAAACTCAAGTAGAACGAGATAGTATCTCGCTCAACAAGGATGCTGAGTTATGAAACCCAGAGAAGTCATCCGCATCGCTTGGGATGCCATCACCAAGAACGCCGTGCGTTCGATCCTGACCATGCTGGGCATCATCATCGGTGTGGCAGCCGTCATTATCATGATCGCCATCAGCGCCGGGACAGAAGCCACCATTACGGAACAGATCACCAGCCTGGGCTCGAATTTGATCTTCGTCCAGGGCGCTTTCACACGCGGCGGGCCGGGGCAGGTGCCCAGCGGCGGCCTGGTCTTCGATGACGCGGCTGCCATTGAGGAGAATGTTAGCGGCGTGACCTCCGTGGTGGTGGAGCAGTTCTCCTCCGAAACCGTCAAAGCGGGCGATGTCACTCTGGAAGGCGTGGAACTGCTCGGCACGACGACAGGCTTTCCTTCCGTACGCGACATGGACATCGCCGATGGACGCTATTTCAATGAGCAGGAAATCGAGCGCAAAAGCAAAGTAGCTGTGCTTGGCTCCAGCGTGGCAGCAGAACTCTTTGGCGAGAGCGACCCCATCGGCCAGTACATCACCGTCGGGACGACAAAACTGGCTGTCATTGGCCTGTTCGAAGAAAGGGGCCTGGTCGGAAACACCGACTTCGACTCGCGCGTCTACATCCCCATCACGGTAGTCTTCCAAAAGTTCACTTTCAACCAGTTCGCCCGCTTCATGGGCGACAGCATCCGCCTGGTGTACGTGGAAGTAGACCCGGACGCCAACCTGGATAGCATCATCACCCAGATCCAACTATTGCTGGTCAAACGCCATGACGTAACGCTCGACACGGCCGATTTCAGCATCACCACCCAGCAGGACATCATCAGCACCCAGGAATCGACCACGTCCGCCTTCCGTTCCCTGTTGGCTTGGGTGGCCGGCGTCTCACTGATCGTGGGCGGCATCGGTATCATGAACATCATGCTGGTCAGCGTCACAGAGCGCACCCGCGAGATCGGTATCCGCCAGTCGGTGGGCGCTACACCCGATGACATCCGCATGCAGTTCCTGACAGAAGCCTTGCTCCTGAGCATCTTTGGCGGCCTGATCGGCATGCTGGTCGGCATCGGCGGCGCGTACATCTTCGGCGCGGTCAGTGACATGCGCACAGTGGTCGTGCCCAGCTCCATTTTACTGGCCTTTGGCTCCGCCGCGACCGTGGGCGCTTTCTTTGGATATTACCCCGCCAACAAGGCCGCGCAGTTGGATCCGATCGAGGCTTTGAGATACGAGTAGACCTTCGCCAAAACGCAATTGTAGAGCGACATTAATGTCGCTCTACAAAAACTACCACAAAGGAATATCATGAAAAAGAAAATTTTCACCATAGGCTTGTTGATTTTGATGCTGGCTTTAACGGCCTGTGGCGACCAGACAGAGGCTATCACCAACCCGGATGCCAGCCTTCAAGCCGACCCGAACTCACCGGAACTGCCTTTATCGACAAAACTCGCTATCGGCACGTTGAAACTCGAAGCGACTGAGTACGCTGTCGCTTCCGACCAGGCCACCGAGCTGCTCCCGTTATGGCAGGTGCTCAACAGCCTCAGCAGCAGCGACACGGCAGCGCCGGAAGAGCTCACCGCCATCACAGAGCAGATCCAGGAGACGATGACCGCGGAACAATTGCAAGCCATTGAAGAAATGGGGCTCACGCAAGAGGATATGTTCGCGACCATGCAGGAATTGGGATTGGTCAACGCGCCGCAGGCCAACGTGGAAGGGACACCCCAACCCGGTGCAGGCTTTGGTGGTGGGCCAGGCCAGGGACCGGACGGCGGATTCGTCCCTGGTGGCGCCCCTCCGGGAGGCGGTCCCGGTGGAGGTGAAGGTCCGGGTGGCGGTTTTGGCGGGCAGGGACTCACGCAGGAGCAAATTGCTACCGCGCAAGCGCGCCGCGCTGAAGGCGGCGGCGCTGGTTTCGGCAACCGCATGGCGACACCCCTGGTGGAAGCGGTAATCAAATTGTTGGAGTCGAAAGCAGACTCTTAATCGATGACAACAATGAGCAAGTCGGTTACCTCCGGACTCACAGGCAAGCTGTCTTCCCTCAAAAAATATCCTGGCAGGGCTGTCTTGCTGGCCGTTGTCCTTTTCCTGACCGTGGCTGGCGGATCGATCTATTCTATCCGGGCCCAGCGGGCTGCGGCTGCAACTGCCGAACCCGCGCCCCAGACCGCTACTGTGCGCCAGGGAAGCCTGGTCATTTCTGCGAGCGGATCCGGCAGCCTGGCTGCATCCGAAGGTATCGAGCTCAGCTTCTCAACCGGCGGGCAGGTGACGGGGGTCTTCGTCAAGCCCGGTGACCGCGTAGAGGCAGGTACTCTTTTGGCTCAGATCGACCCTCGGGAGGCGCAGACCAGTTACGCCCAGGCAAAACAGGCTTACCAGGAGCTCACCTCGGATACAGCCATTGCATCCGCTCGTCAACAGGCGGCGCAAGCGCAAGCCGACCTGATGTCCGCCAAATATCAATTGGAGTATTTAATCGGCCCCGAGGTATTGTATTGGGAAACGGAGATTGCAAATGGCGAAGGGACTCTCGCGCAGGCAAAGGCCCACGCAGAAGCCTCCCCGTCCGATGAAGATGCACAGCAGGCGCTGACAAAGGCCAGGGACTTCCTCAGCTTCGCGCAGGATAAGCTTGAGGATGCCTGGGAGCTTTACTACGACGAATACGTGCCCGAAACCTTTCGGCTCCTGGAAGATGGGAACGAGGTGGATGTGTATGCTGTCCCGACCGACCTGGAAATCCGTTTGGCCCGCACTTCAATCGACGAGGCTCAGAAAAAATTAAACGATAGCCAGGATTATTACAATGTGTTGACAGGAGGTCCACTGCCGGAGGACGCGAGCAGCGATGCTCTCGTCGAACTACAGCAGGCCGAGCGCGAACTTCAAGATGCCCAAGCTGCTTTAGAGGGCGCTGAAATCATCGCGCCGATCACCGGGACCATCCTGTCCGTAGAGGCTGCGGCTGGCAGCACATTTGATACAGGGACGGTGATCACAATGGCGGACCTGAGCCAGCTCGAGCTGGATTTCTACCTGGACGAGACAGACTGGGGTCTGGTTGCCGTTGGAAACCAGGCGGAAATCAGCTTCGATGCCCTGCCGGACCAGATCTTCCCCGGCCGCGTCACCCGGGTGGATGCCAAACTGTACGAGAGCAACAACATTTCCGCGGTCAGAGGAATCGTGCAACTGGACAGCGCCCTGGATGGCTTCGAACTCCCCATTGGGACCAGCGCGACTATAGATATCATCCACGCGCGGGTTGAGCAAGCCGTGCTCGTGCCCATCGAAGCGCTGCATGAGACTGTTCCGGGCGAATTCGTCGTCTTCCTGGTCGAAAATGGTACGCTCACGCAGCGAGCGGTCGAGATCGGCCTGCAAGACCAGTTATACGCCGAGGTGAAATCAGGCCTGAAAGCCGGCGAAGTGGTTTCGACCGACCCAAGTAACAGTCCGTAGTATCGAACCGTAGTAACGACTTCCCCGGCACCGCCCGCCGGGGCAGGTGCAGTCGTTAAGATAGCGGTTGAAACCGCCACTACACAGCCTTTTGAGAAAATTTTTGAGTATACTGGAATTCAGAAAGACAAGCTTATGTCAAAAACAATCATGGTCGTAGACGATGAAAAGCGCCTGGTCTCCCTGGTAGAAAGTTATCTCACCCAAGAAGGCTATCGCGTGGTTTCCGCCAACAACGGGGTAGAAGCCCTGCCAATCGCCAGCCGCGAAAGACCCGACCTGATCATCCTCGATCTGATGATGCCCGAAATGGACGGCTACGGCTTCATGCGCGAACACCGCAAGGAACAGGATACGCCCATCATCCTGCTCACCGCCCGCGTGGACGACGATGAGCGCGTGATCGGCCTCGAGTTGGGCGCGGACGATTACATCACCAAACCGTTCAGGCCGCGCGAACTGGTGGCGCGCGTTCGGGCTGTCTTGCGCCGGGCCGGCAAGAGTGAGCCCCAGGCCAAAGCGCTGCAGGTGGCAGACATCTCCCTCAACAGGGACACACGCACGGTAACGGTAGCAGACCGGTCGGTAGACCTTACGCCCTCTGAGTTCGATCTGCTGGCGGCGTTGATGACCAGGCCTGGCCGGGTCTATTCGCGTCTCGACCTGCTGGATGTGATCCAGGGTGTCCGTTACGAGGGGTACGAGCGCACGATCGACACCCATATAAAGAACCTGCGCGCCAAGATCGAACCGGAACCGCGCTCGCCGCGTTACATCGAAACCGTCTACGGCGTCGGATACCGGCTTGCAAGAGAGTAGTGGGTATGCGCTCTATAACGCTTAAAATGGTTCTCGCTTTTCTCGGAATTGCCCTGATCAGCATCGTGGTCATCGTAGTACTGGCGCGCTGGAATACCGGCGCGGAGTTCACCCGTTTTGTGTCAGACCGCCGTGGGGAGGAGTTGGTTGAAAAACTTGAAAATTATTATCAAGTCCATGGAACGTGGGCAGGTGCGGAGAAAGAGATTGTAGTCGCCATTGGCCAACAGTGGCCCGAAAACGGACCGCCGCGAGAGCCTTTTTTCACGCTCGTCAACAAAGGTGGTCAGGTCGTTTTTGCCGGGCCAGGCTATCGGTTGGGTCAGCAGGTTCCTCCACCGGAACTGGAACGCGGCCTGCCGGTTGAAGTGGATGGGGAAAGGGTCGGCACGCTTGTCATCGGGCGGATTCCTATCGAAAGAAACCCGCGCGAAGAAGAATTTATCCGGCGCACCAACCTGATGCTGGTATACAGCGCGGTGGGTGCTTCGATTGTAGCCTT
>JAABUE010000081.1 GCA_011389535.1 Anaerolineales bacterium | reverse complement strand
TTAGCCATCCTGGCCGCACAGGCCTGGACCGGCGGCCGGCCGGCGTTGGCGGACCGCTGGCATCAATCGCTGGCTGGCAAAGTGGCGTTAAGTCTTGGGGTGCTTGCAGTCGTGCTGCTCTTCTTGAACTGGGGCTTTGAACTTTCCCACGATGCGGATAAAATAGCCGCATTGCTTGCCCCCGGTGGAAATGAATCCTATTTTCCATACTGATCACTGATTACTGGATACCGGTTACTGGACACCACATGAAATCCCTCCTCGGCCCCAGACTCCACTTCGACTGGAAAATCGTTATCATCACCGTTGCCAGCACCCTGCTGCTGATCGTGGATTATTACCATCGTCTTACCGCTCACAAATACTGGGACCGGATCCTTCTTTATCTCATCATCCCCCTGATCTTCATACTTTTGGTTTTCCGTGAGCACCCGCGCGAGTACGGTTTCAGCCTCGGCGATTGGAAAGCAGGCCTGGTTATCACGCTGGCGGGCATCCTGGTGATGGCGCCGGTGATCTGGTACCTTGGCAAAAGCGATCCCAGCATGACGGATTACTATGAACCGCTCGTGGACGGCCTGCCCTGGACTACCTTCCTCGACCTGATCGGCTGGGAATTCTTCTTCCGCGGCTGGATCTTGTTTGGATATGCGCGCAAGTTCGGGGCGGAAGCGCTCTGGCTGCAGGCGGTCCCTTTTGCGCTGGCGCACATCAGCAAGCCGGAAGTCGAAACGCTTTCCACGATTTTTGGCGGCTTCCTCTTCGGCTGGATTGCCTGGCGCACGCGCTCGTTCCTGTATCCGTTTTTGATCCACTGGTTTATCTCCACGTTTATTATTCTCGTTGCGGCAGGCGTGATTGGCTGAGTACTCTCTCCACCCGGCAACTGAAGCCGACTTTCCAGAGATCAAAGCGCTTATCCGGCAGGTGCGCATCAATCCAATGGGGCTGGACTGGCGTCGTTTCACGGTAGCAGTCAAAGGGCCTGTCCTGAGCGAAGTCGAAGGATCCGGGGAGATGATCGCCTGTGTCCAGTTGAAGCCGGTGCCCGGGGGTTTAACGGAACTGGCCTCCCTGGCAGTCCTTCCCGCTTATCGTCATCAAGGGATTGCGCGCGCCTTGATCGAACATCAGCTGGCGGATGCGCCGCGCCCGGTTTATCTCACCTGCCGGTCAGGTCTGGGAAAGTTGTACGAAAAATTTGGCTTTCGCGTCCTCGAAGCTGATGAAACGCCTCGATATTATCAGCGGCTTCAGCGCCTGGCAGGCATTTTCATGGGATTGACTCGCAAAAGTGAAAGCCTTTTGGTGATGAAGTTAGGATAGAATTAGGGAGGTCTTATGAAAACAGTCTTGAACATTGTCATTGGTATTCTGGTTGGCCTGTCTCTGGCAGGCGGGATATGGGTCGTCGCGCGTGCTCCACGGGGCGAAAGCGTGCTGCTGCGACCCGCGCCGACGCCTGAACCGCTGCGGGTGCATGTGGCCGGAGCGGTCGTCCGCCCGGGAGTCTATGAGCTGGATAAAAGCAGCCGGGTGGAAGATGCGGTGAACGCTGCCGGGGGGTTTGTGATCGAAGCCGACAAGAACGCGCTCAACCTGGCAGCCCACCTGGAAGACGGGGAACGCCTGGACATTCCTTTTGTGGCTGGTTTCATTCCGGATGAGGCAGAGGGCTTTGTGGTGATCACCGAAGGCACACCCTCACCGCTGGCCGGGGAAGAACTGGTGGACATCAACACGGCCTCCCTCGATGAGCTGGATAGTTTGCCGGGTATCGGCCCAACCATCGGACAGCGGATCATCGATTATCGTACGAGGAATGGCCCGTTTGCTTCTATCAATGATATTGTCAACGTCCCGGGCATCGGATCCGCCACGTTCGCGGAGATCCAAGATCTGATCACCGTGGGGGAATGAGCATGCCTTTCGATCATTTTGACTTCATCGCTCCGATCTTTTCCCGCGTGAGCTATTCTTCCATCGACGACATGGTAAAACATGCTGCCCTGCCGACTCCCGGCCGCGTGCTGGATGCCGGCGGCGGAACGGGCCGTGTCGCCAGCGCCATCCGCGAGCACGCCGGGGAGGTGGTGATCGCAGACCCCTCCTTTGGAATGCTGCGCCAGGCGGACCGGACCCGGCTCGGGCTGGCCTGCGCGAACTCGGAATCGCTCCCGTTCCCGGACGGGACATTCGAACGCGTCATCATGGTGGACGCGCTGCACCATGTGATCGACCAGCGCGAAACGGCTCGTGAGATGTACCGCGTGCTCAAACCCGGCGGGCGCATCGTGATCGAAGAGCCGGACATTCGCAAGTTTGGCGTCAAGCTGATCGCGGTGGCGGAGAAACTGCTGCTGATGCGCAGTCATTTTCTTTCCCCGGGGGAAATCGTGGAATTGTTTTCATTTGATTCTTCAAAGGCCAGCATCCATGCGGCGGAGGGCAATGCCTGGGTGGTGATCGAGAAGCCGGCGTAAACCGAAGGTACTGGCCTGTAAGTTCCACCACGGAAACACAGCCCGCCCCGGCGGTGTGGGCCGGGGAGTCACGGAGCTTTTATTCTCGGTGTCACTTTGGTCAATGTCCCTTCTGCCGGCGCTTGGTCTTTTGACCAATATGAAGTGCGTCGCACCACACCGACACGAGAAATCCGCTAAACGGAATCTGGAACCGTCTCGAACCCATCCCGTCGAAACAGGTGCGACGCACCCCTCTTGCGAGGTTAAAACTCCATCTTCAGCACCTGTCGCGCGATGACCAGCCTTTGGATTTCGCTGGTCCCTTCCCCAATCGTCATCAATCTGGCATCCCGGTATAAGCGTTCCACGGGATACTCGCGGCTGTAACCGTATCCGCCGTGCACCTGGATAGCGTCCCGGCAGACTTTTTCAGCCATTTCGGTGGCGAACATCTTGGCCATGGCCGATTCCATCGTATAGGGGCGTTTTTGTTCTTTGAGCCAGGCGGCTTTATATAGCATTGTGCGCGCTACTTCAATGTTGGTCGCCATCTCGGCCAGCATCCACTGGATGGCTTGCAGATCCGCGATGGGACCGCCAAAAGCGTAACGCTCACGCGCATAGTTGGTGGCATACTCGAAAGCCGCCTGCGCCAACCCCACCGATATGGCCCCGATGCCGATTCGTCCACCATCCAGCGTGGCCAACGTTTGCTGCAGGCCCTGGCCTTCCTTTCCAAGCAGCGTATCCAGCGGCACGCGCACGTCCTCGTAGGTCACGGCGTGGGTGGGGGAGCCGTGCAAGCCCATCTTCTTTTCTGCCGGGCCGATTGAGATGCCAGGTGTATCGGTCGGGACCAGGATCATACTCAGGGAACGGGAACCGCCCGAGGGATCCGTGCGAACGAGGCTGATGATGTACTCGGCGATGGAGGCGTTGGTGCACCACATCTTGGTCCCATTAATGACCCACTCGTCCCCATCCTTGACGGCTTTTGTGCTGACGCCGCCCTGCAGGTCTGACCCTGCACCCGGTTCGGTTAACGCCAGGCTGCCCAGTTTGTTTTCTCCGCTTGAGATGAGCGGCAGCCATTTTTTCTTCTGCTCTTCGCTGCCGTACAGGACGATGGGCGTGCTCCCCAGCCCGTTGTGGGCGGCAATGGCCAGCGCCATGCTCCCGCAGCCCCAGCCCAGCTCCTCGATTGCAATCGCCGCGCTGACGGCGTCGATGCCCGGGCCGCCGTATTCCTCGGGGATATTAAGCCCCAGCAGGCCCAGCGGTCCCATCTTGCGCACGGCCTTCCAGTTGAACTCCCCGGTCTCGTCCGCCTCGCGCGCGAACGGGCGCACTTCCGCCGCTACAAAATCGTGGACAGCTTTCTGCCACATCCGTTGTTCTTCGTTCAGATCATAATCCATGCTTGCTCCTCCTCCTTTTGGCTTTATAGGTAATTGCGAGGAAGGCACCGCTCGACGCGGCGGTCTCCTGTTTGTTGAAGCGCCACGGCTCTCGGAGCCTCGCATTGACATTCATTATATGATTATATACTCCCGCCTCACTTTGTATACAACCGCAATGTATCGTCCTCCATTTTCTCCACGCGTAGCTCGCGTAGGGGTTGCCTGGCCGGGCCCTCCAGCACCATTCCGTCTTTATTGTAACGCGACCCGTGACACGGACAAATGAACCCTTCACCTTCCTCTTCAACAGTGCAGCCCAGGTGCGTACAGGAGAGGCTGAGGGCTGAATATTCACCGGATGCCTGATAGATGGCGGCTGGGATATCGGGGCGCATGGTGCGTGAATTGGGCAGGAAATACATCGCTTCGCCCAGGTCGAATTCGCTTGGCGGACCGGGGTCCGGTTTGAAGTTCAAAAAGCGGATCAGGCCAGCCAGGCCAAGCAGCCCGCCCAGGCCGAGCAGGGCGTTGGTGATGAGTTTCAGGAAATCACGACGGGAGGGTTTTTCCATATATCTTTTCGTTTCTCAGGATGTTACGGATGCAATAATCGTCAGTATGATAATCCCCAGCACAATGATAACCGCCAGTACCTGTGCGATCCGGTTGCCACGCGGGAACCAGCTCCCAAGGTTTTCGCGTTTTGCATGAGGCAGTCTATAAGGTAGCAGACCGAGCAGGAGCACGACCAGGAGGGGTATTAACACGCCAAGAAGAAACGGGTCGCCGTACTTCAGCAGTTCCTGTACCCACAGGAAGAACCAGGGCGCGCGTGATTCTGAAATGTCCGTACTGGTGCTGGAGAGCGGCTGGGCTATGGGAGCGGGTAACAACAGGCCTATAAACAACAGCAGCAAACCCGCAATGACCATTGCCAGCACCTCCCGCCGCAGCAGCTCGAAGCGGGTGATGCGCCCGTTGTCTGCGCGCTGAGCCGGTGGCGGGACGGCAATACCGCCATCCCGCCGCACCCGGAAGATGTGCCAGCCGATCAGGATGGCCGCGGCGCTCGTCAGGCCGAAGATATGCCAGGCGTAGAAGCGGGTCAGAGTGGCGCTCCCCGGCTCGCTGCCGCCGATCAGGAATTCGTAAAATCCCTCCCCGATCAACGGGATAGTCTTAAGCAGGTTGGTCCCGACCACCAGCGCCCAGCGGATGCCCTCATCCCAGCGCAGCACATAGCCGGTGAAGTTCAGCAGCAGGATCAGCACCAGCAGACCCAGGCCGATCAGGTAGTTGAAACGGCGCGGCGGGGCATATGCGCCGGTCAGGATCACGCGCAACAGATGGGCGACCATCACGATGACCAGGCCTTGCGCAGACCAGAAATGCAGGTTGCGGACCAGGTTGCCGAAAGGCACCAGTGTTGTAATGGTTTCCACCGAGATCGCAGCTTGCTCGGGCGACGGGATGTAGAAATACATTTCCAGCAGGCCGGTTACGAGCAAGACCAGCGAAAGGAACACAGCCAGCCCGCCCGCGCCGAGCGTGTACCGGAAGCGCGCCTGTACTGCCGGGATGCTCGGCGGGTGCAGGTGGTGCACAAAGTTTGGACGGGTAGCTGTAGCGGGGAATGATCTGGAACCCATCCACTTTGGCGCGGCTTGCAGGACCATTCCAACGGCTGCCAGCGCCATCACGATAACGAGGAGCAAAGCGCCGGGCTTCTCGCCGGGCGGCGCGCTGACCGAACGATGGACCGGGATAGCCGATCCATTGGACAGGCTTAAAACGATGCCCATGGGTTGCGTATTGTTCAATTTCAAAAGATAGGTGGTAACAGCCCAGGCTTCCTGTGTGGTCATGGATCCGGGTTTCCACCAGGGCATGGTTTCAAGGATGTAAGCGTGCAGCTCGAAGGCGTTGGTGTAACGCGCCAGCGTTCCCGCCCCGGCGATGGGAGGCGCAAGGTTTGTTTTGGGGATGTAAAAACCCCAATCGGGATGGTCAGTGCCATGACAGCCCGATTGCCAGCAGTTACGGTCCTGCTCCCCGTACGCATCTCTCCACTGGTCGGTCAGTCCCTGGCCGCGATCGCCGTGGCAGGCCAGGCAGACGCCCCAGTAGTAGAGCGCGCCCTGGTCTAATTGCGTGGGCGGATCGGAGGTTTCCGGCCTATCTAGCCGGGCGATATCGAATGTCGGTGTGGGCAGGGGGGTGGGAGTCCCTTGCAGGGAGGCGGAGGCCGCAGCCTCGGAGGAGGCAAACAAGAGCATCCCCAGGGCGAGAATAATGAAGAAAAGCGGAACCAGGCGTTTGATCATGGGCGAAGCGCTTGGGTCGTTCAGAGGGTGATAACCTTTTCGGCTTTCACCTGGGCTTCGATGATGTCCGTCATCCCGCCGACGATGCCCACCTGGACTTTTTCACTCAAGCCGTAATGTTCGAGGCAGGTGCTGCAGAGGAGCAGTCGTACGCCTTTGGCTTCCAATGCCCGGAGTTGTTCCAGTGCGGGCGAACCATCAACTACCAGTTTCACGCCATCGGTGTAGAAGGTGATGGCATTGGGCAAGTGTTCATTCATCTGGATCAATTCCAGGTACTTGACGATCAGCTTGTGCTGCAAGGCTTGATCGCCCTTGCCCATGCCGTCGTTGGTGATTTGAATGACAGTGTCCTGCATGTCAGATTTCTTCACCATCTGGAAAATCGGTCGGTGTGGAATTTTGATAGTCTTCGAACAGCTTGCGGGCCTCTTCCAGCTTTTCTTTTGGGACGAAAAGCTGGACGCGCCCAAAAGTGTCAAGGTTGGTGGGGATCAGCTGCCCGATGGTTTCCTGGAACAGCTCCACCGGGATACCAGCCGCCTCCAGGTAGCTTTTGACCACATCGGCTTCCAGACGGCCATAAACTTCGGCCAGCTTTTCCCATGTCATTTCATCCATCACAGCCTCCAGAAAATGATAAATAGAAGGGTAAACAGGGTGCTCACGATCAACTGGCGGATGCCGATCGCGGTCGGCTTCCAACCCGTGGCAGGGTGCGTGATCCCCCAGATTGTTTCAATCCATTGTAATAGAAAGGGGACAAAAATCCAACGCGGCAGCCAGCCAGACAAGCCCAATGCGAGGCTCAATCCAAAATTAAACGAAGTATATTGAAAGGCGCGTTTGCCCATCCGCCATTGCTCGCTTCTTTCCAGGCTCGCGGCCTGCTCCCCTTTCTCCGGCAACGTCCGCTGCTCGAGTCTCAGATATGCATAGACGATTGACGCTGCCGATTGCATCCAGGTCAACAGCCACAACGCCCAGCCTAACGGATCATATCCACTCTGCCCAATCCAGTAAGCGGCCGGGGCAGCCAGCGAAAGCGCCCCGGTTGCCAGGATTTCAACGCCTGCCTGCCGGCGCTCGGCGCGTTTGCTGACCAGGTACAGGTGCCAGATAAACACCGGGATGCCAGGAACCGCCAGGTACAGAATATAAACGAAACCCTCGGCAATCAATCCGGCCAGAGCCACAAGGATGATCGTGCCATAAACCAGGATCCAAAAACGCGCCGCCGGCAGGTCTGTGCGCGAGCGGCGGCCGGCATAGGCCTTGACCGCCATGCTGACCGGCTGGCGCAGCAGAAAAGCGCCCATCGCCGCGATGATCAGGTTGATGGACGCAGGCTTAATTTCACCTCCTGCGAACAGACCGATCAGCAAGGGGCTCAAAATGAATACCCACGAGCCGTGGTCTTGCGGCAGGGCGATATGCTTGTGGAAAAGGGATGCGCGTTTCTTTATCATCCTATGGAATTCAAGCTAAGAATAATAGAAAAGTTCAACTCGTACAAGTGACAAACTACCTCAAGAGGCAAGCTGCTCGTAAAGACACCTATTGAGCAGCAAGCTCATCCAATACTGTATCCATCGTAGCAACTAGAAAATCCGCATTCTCTCCATCGAACGGCATCGGTGGCCGGATCTTG
Source organism: Anaerolineales bacterium (assembly GCA_011389535.1). Taxonomy (GTDB): domain Bacteria; phylum Chloroflexota; class Anaerolineae; order Anaerolineales; family Villigracilaceae; genus JAABUE01. The sequence goes on along the minus strand of JAABUE010000081.1, from coordinate 3,526 downwards.
ACCACATTGTGATACGGCCCGTCCGTGCCAAGCAGGATGCCGTGTTCACGCATGCGGTCCATCACATAGGCGGCTTCTTCGGTAGCGGGTTCGAGCGAATTGCGGTCGCGCACCAGCTCCACGCCCAGGAATAAGCCTGATCCGCGTACATCCCCGACAAGGGGATAGCGATCCAAAAAGGGCCGTAGCCCGGCCAGCATGCGCTCGCCCACGCGCAGGGCATGTTCCTGCAGATTCTCATCAAGAACCACATTCAACACTTCCAGCCCGACCGCGCATGAGACCGGGTTGCCGCCGAAAGTGGTGAAATATTCCATGCCGTTGTGGAAAGCATCCGCGATATCCGGTGTGGTGATAACCGCGCCCAGTGGGTGTCCGTTGCCGATGGGTTTGCCCAGCACCAGGATGTCTGGTACCACAGCCTGCATCTCGAAGCCCCAGAAATGGGTGCCGACACGCCCGAAACCGGTTTGCACATCGTCGACGATACACAATCCACCCGCCGCGCGCACGTAGCGGTAAACATCCGCCAGATACCCAGGCGGCAGGACGAGCTGTCCTCCCACGCTGGGCAGGGATTCGGCGATGAAGCCGGCCAACCCTCGATCTCGTGATTTCAACTCTTCGGTGATCTCCAGTACGTGTCTGGCGTACTTTACTCCTGCATCCGCGTCATTACGTTCGTATGCGCCGCGGTAGTCGTCAGGGATGGGGGCGATGTGTACCCAGTCAGGTGTGCCTGTGCCGCCGGGGCCGTTGTGCTTATAAGGGCTGATGTCGATCAGGGTGTTGGTGTTGCCATGGTAGGCCGCCTCCAGCACGATCATGTCACGCTGGCCGGTATAGGTACGCGCCAGTCGCAGGGCAAGCTCGTTGGCCTCGCTGCCCGAGTTGACGAAGAAGCATACGCCTAGCGTATCGGGCAGCAGCGAGGTCAGTTTTTCGGCATAGCGGTTGATGTTGTCGTGCAGGTAGCGCGTGTTGGTGTTGAGCATTGCGATCTGGCGCTGCGCTGCCGCCACCACGCGCGGGTGGTTGTGCCCGACGTGTGCCACGTTGTTATAAGCGTCCAGATATTTGCGGCCTTTGTCGTCGAACAGGTACTGCTTCCAGCCGCGCACGATCTTGAGCGGTTTTCGGTAGGAGATGCTCAGGTTGCGGCCCAGCAATCGATGGCGTGTAGTCAATGTTTCGGACTTATCTGGTTTTTGTGGAGGAAAATATCCTTCCGGGATTCCCAAAATTAAATTCGGGTCAGGACACAGGCTCAGCCAGACTCTTCTCTGGCCCGGACGGGCGACGCCGGGGAAGTCAGTGTCCAGTTCCAGTAGATCGGTGATGATCTGGAAATGCAGGTGCGGAGTCCAACCCCCGTTCTCTTCGGACTCACCGATATCTGCCAGCCGTTCTCCTTTTTCGAGTCTTTGCCCGAGGCTGATCCCGTTCAAGGATTCGCGGCTCAGGTGTCCGTAGAGGCTGTAAAAAGTGGGACAGTCTTCCCTCTGGTGTTTCAATAGGATGATCGGGCCGTAATCCTGCGGGATGTTGTTGTCGGCGAAGGCATAAACGCTTCCAGCCAAGGGCGCGTAAACCGGTGTGCCGGGCGGAGCGAACAAATCTATGCCCAGGTGGATGGTGCGATATTCGTCAGTGACCTTTTCGCCGGTGGCAAAAGCGGGGGATGTGTAAAAATAACGTCCTTCGTCATACCGTCCGATACCAACCCGGGCGCCAGCCTCCGTGATGGCCGCGTCAATGCGCGGCGTCAGGCGGGGTTCGGCGTTTTGGTCCGGGTCACTGCTGAGCAGCGGGCTGGAAACGCTCAGGTCTAGAACCGTGATGGGGCCGGCACGCAGGTCGAGGTCGAGCGGAGAAGTGAAATCGTCCGCATGGGAAGCCAGCCAGCTGACGACCGTCTCGCTGGCGGGGGAGGGCGGTAGACCGCAGGCATCCCGGAAAACCCCTTCGGCAAAGCGTGGATGGATGTCGGCCAGTTTGGGCAGCGTATTTCGGATGGAAGCCTGGCTGATGCCCAGGTAATCGTTGCCGGGCTGGCTGGCCTGCTGCTCGGCGGCAATACAGGCGCTCATGCACAGACGCATCGAAATGAGGCCGAAAAGCGCGCGGAGCTCGTCTTCCGTGAGCGGGTGCGCGGCATGATAGCCTCTAACAACCCGGGCGGCGCTTGCCAGCGGGTCTGGTTTGTCGAGGATCGTATACGCAATTGCAACCGCCAGGTCGCCAATCGTATAGGAATAAACCATATCGCCAAAGTCGATCAACCCGACGATCATCTGATACCTGGAATAGGGGTCGGCCCCGCCGCCTGCCAGCAGGTTGTAGTCGTTGGCGTCATTGTGAATGATGCTCTGCCGTAAATTTGGCAGGAGAGGACCAATCGTTTTTTCGAAGCTGGATGCAAGTTGCAGGACGATTTGACGCAGTTTTACATCTTGGATTAGTTCCCCGTTTTTGCGTACCGTGTTTATGCCATTGGCCAAATCCCAGTGGAAGTCGAGGTGCAAGGCCGGATGGTCAAACCCACCCAGGGCGGAGGTGAGCTGCCCGATTTTGGAGCCAAGGTCATATAACAATTCATCAGAATGGCGCTTGATGGTTCCCAATGGTGAGCCTGCCAGGTACGTGACCAGCCGGACGAAATGTGTTTTGCCATCCTGCGACTCCGCGGTTGAAATTTTCTCGCCGTCTGTGCTTTGTAGAACGCGCGGGCAAAAAGAGATCTGTCCCGCTACGTATTCCATGACCTGGTTCTGGGCCTCAAGCATGGCGTGCTCTTCGGTGGCATTGGCAATTTTGAGCACGAATCGCGCACCATCTTCTGCCTGTAGAAGGAAGTTCTGGTCTCTTTCGCTGGGCAGGTATTTTGCAGTTGCGCGCAGGTTATAGAGACTTTGTGCGAGCATGATGGCGTCATCGAGGCTGAAGGCTGGGGCGTGATCTAGGATGGACATTCCAAGCGGTCTCCTGTTTTGATCGCAATGGGGCCACTCACCCGGCGGAAGCGAAACGCATCGATCATCCTGAGGCGAGGCCCTTATGGGTTGAAATTGACAGCGAATGAACTGTTTGATATTGTAGTGACCATTGTATGCATTCTAATATAATCATTGCGCAGGCATTGTACTACCAGTCCCCGGCGGTGAGGAGAGTGCCCGAAAGAGTAAAGTGCCCGAAAGGGTAAAGTGCCCGAGAGGGTAAAGTGCCCGAGAGGGTAAAGTGCCCGAGAGGGTAAAGTGCCCGAGAGGGTAGAGTGCCCGAATGGGGTACGCTGCCTGGAGCGAGCTTTGTAAACTATGCCCGACTGACCACTTAGAAGGAGAAACAGGAAACAAAACAGATGGAAGCTATTCATAATTTCCGCGACTTTGGAGGCTACAAGACTCAAAACGGAGCCCGTCTTAAAAAAGGACTGCTTTACCGCAGCGGCGATCTTTCCAAAGCTACCGATTCCGATCTTGAACGTGTCTCATCCCTAGGGATTAAAACCATATGTGACTTGCGCTCA
>JAABUE010000008.1 GCA_011389535.1 Anaerolineales bacterium | reverse complement strand
TTGGGCTCCTGCAATCGCCGCAATTATCGTCTCAGTAGTGATTGAAGGGCGCATGGGGGCTCGTGAACTATTGCAGCGATTTTTGATCTGGAGAGTCGGTTTGCGTTGGTATCTTATCGGCGCCTTCCTGCTAGCTGCCATCATTCTTGGCGGCATTGGTCTGCATGTGCTTTTTGGTGGTGCGATGCCCACCATCCCTGCGGCAGAAAAACCTCTCTGGCAGACTGCATTGATCTTTCTCGTACTCGTTCTGCTTGGATTTTTGTTCAATACCGAAGAGGTCGTCTGGCGTGGCTTTGCCCTGCCGCGATTGCAAAGTCGCTATGGCGCATCGATCGCCGCCTTACTCATCACGATTCCAGAAGTGCTGCTTCATTTGCCGCTGTTCTGGACCAACGAAAATCCTTTCTTCCAAACCGTTGGTGTGTACTGGTATTTCGCCTTTTCCGCGGCTGCCGTGGTCGTCTACATTTACGTTTTCAATATGACGAAGGGCAGTCTCCTCATCGTCACTCTACTGCATGCATCGCAAAATACCTGGGCGAACCTGCTCTCGGACAACAGCGCACGACCATTCCAATTTACTGTCATCTTAATTTGGCTTCTCGCGCTTACTTTGATCATTGCCACGCGCGGTCGGCTGGGATATCAACCTGCTGAGAAATAATTGAAAATGATGCAAGTATAGATAGTAATGGTAGCGTTCTAACAGGCAATGTGTCTCAAAAAAGAAAGAAAGTTTAAAGGCAAACATGAACTCAACAACCCAACACAATATGCAGGATCATTCAAGTCATACAGCTGAGCTAATAGAAGATCACTCCCAGCATAGCGGAATGGATCTTTCGATGCACAACATGGACCATTCCGTGCATCAGGGACATGACATACCCAAAGCAGAGATGTCTCACGAAGACCACTCCACTCACGCCGGTCACGGCACAGACCACAGCGGGCACGAGGGGATGTTCCGCGTCCGCTTCTGGTGGAGCCTATTACTGAGCATTCCAGTTTTGCTCTACAGCGAAATGATCCAGATGTGGCTTGGCTTTACGCCGTCCGCATTCCCGTTCAGCGAATGGATTCCCTTCGTCTTTTCGGTCGTCATCTTTGCCTACGGCGGCTTGCCATTTCTCAACATGGCTGTTCCCGAATTGAAAGACCGCAAGCCTGGCATGATGACACTCATCTCGCTGGCGATCTCGGTCGCGTTCATTTACAGCGTCGCGGCACAGTTCATCAATCTGGGCGAAGGCTTCTTCTGGGAACTCGTCACGCTCATCGACATCATGCTCCTCGGTCACTGGCTGGAGATGCGTTCTGTCCGTCAGGCTTCGGGTGCGCTCAACGAACTCGCCAAGCTCATGCCCGACACCGCCGAGCGCATTCATCACGGCGACACGACCGAGACTGTCTCCGTCTCAGCACTCAAACACGGCGATCTCCTTCTCGTTCGCCCTGGGGCCAGTGTCCCTGCCGATGGCGAGGTCATGGATGGTCATTCAGATGTTAATGAAGCAATGATCACGGGTGAATCGAAACCCGTCCACAAAATGAACGGCATGAAAGTCATCGCTGGCACAATTAACGGCGATGGCAGCCTGCGCGTAAAGGTCACTGCCACGGGGGACGAGACTGCCCTCGCCGGCATCATGCGCCTCGTCGAGCAGGCGCAGGGATCCAAATCCAAAACGCAGGTCCTCGCCGATAAAGCCGCGGGTTGGCTCTTTTATATTGCCCTCGCCGCCGCGCTCGTCACTGGCGTTGCGTGGACGATCGCCGACACCTTCAACATCGAAGTCCTCAACCGTGTTGTCACCGTGCTGGTCATTGCTTGTCCGCATGCGCTCGGGCTGGCTGTTCCGCTCGTCGTTGCCATCACCACCGCGATGGGCGCGAAGAACGGCATCCTCGTCCGCGACCGCCTCGCGCTCGAAGCCGCGCGCGAGATCGATGTGGTCATCTTCGACAAAACAGGCACGCTCACAAAAGGTCAATTCGGCGTGGTGGATATGGCGACCGCGGATGGCTGGGATTCCGACCGCGCGCTTGCCCTCGCCTCCGCGCTGGAAGCGGACTCCGAGCATCTCATCGCCCAGGCCATCCGCCGCTTCGCGCGTGACCGAAAACTGGTCATTCCACCCATCAGCCGTTTCTCCGCCCTGAAAGGACGCGGCGTCCAGGCTGATTTCGATAACCAGACCTATTATGTCGGCGGACCGCGCCTGCTCGAAATGCTTTCCCTCACTCCCACATCGAACCTTGCCTCGTTCACTGAATCTGCCAACAACAATTCCCAAACGGTCGTGTATCTCACCACAAACGAGGAAATCATCTCAGCAATCTCCATCGCAGATGTCATCCGCCCCGAAAGCAAACAAGCGATTAATGAATTGCACAACATGGGCATCGAAGTCGCCATGCTGACAGGGGACAGTCAAGCCGTGGCGAAAGCCGTTGCGAATCAACTGGGCATCCAACGCGTCTTTGCCGAAGTTCTGCCCGAGCACAAAGACCAGAAAGTGTCAGAGTTGCAAAAGCTTGGAAAACGCGTGGCAATGGTCGGCGACGGCGTGAACGACGCGCCCGCCCTCACCCGCGCGAACGTGGGCATTGCCATCGGCGGTGGCACGGACGTTGCCATCGAATCCGCTGGCTTGATCCTCGTCAACAGCAATCCATTGGATGTAGTCAAGATTTTCAAACTAAGCCGCGCAAGTTACGGCAAGATGATCCAAAACCTGTGGTGGGCAGCTGGATACAACATTATTGCCATTCCACTGGCGGCAGGTGTGCTTGCGAATTGGGGCATCCTTCTTTCGCCTGCGGTGGGTGCTGTGCTGATGTCAATTAGCACGATCGTGGTTGCCATCAATGCACAGTTGCTACGTCGGGCGGCGCTTTAGCAGGATTACAGGAAGTCCGAAGTTGTGACGGTCCGCCTATTGCAGGGATGCTCGATATTCCCAGGGCAATAAATCATTTCGAACAAAGGACTTCTAGAGACCTGACAGGTTTTGGAAGGCAATATGGCAGAGCAAATCAAAAAGGTCCCCCAGACGGACCGGCAGGCAAGCCAACCATTAAAACCTGTCAGGTCTTGTATCTGACTAGACCTAACAGATCTGTCGGCGAACAGATCCTCGACGTCCGTGTCAAGGGGCATGGCAGGTGACTATCGCCTGGCTTAAACTGCCTGACGTTACTGCCAACTGAGTCAACCCGTCCGGCTAGATCAGCCCCGAGTATCTTGTTTTTGGGTTGAAGGAAGCCTCCTGGCACCAGGCGGATAAAGAACGGTTTTGCTCTCATGAAACGCCAGTCTCGCGCATTTACCGATGCCGCGTCGACTCTGATCAAGACTTCATCATCCTGGGGAGCGGGTTTTGCCACCTCCTGGAGCTGAAGGACATCCGGTGAACCGTATTTAGTGCAGACATAGATCAATTATAATGCCGCAGCCTCTGCCTTCCGATTTATGAGGATGACACCGTGATAACGACATTGCCTTTTTTATGCCCTTGCTCAACATAGCGGTGCGCCTCGACAAGCTGTTCCATTGGATAGATCCGGTCTATGACTGGTTTGAGCTTGCCCGCCTCAATCAACTCTGTAAGGAAGACAAGGTCTTTGACCTTCTCACTTGCCCGCCTCAAACCCGCAGCCTCAAACTTTACCTTTTTGCTGCCGCGTTTTGCAGGCCATAATGCTTGGAGCATCATTACCGGCGTAGGAACCGTGGCAAGATAGATACCTTCATCCGTCAACGAGCCTTTGCACTCTGAAAACGAACGCTTGCCAACCGTGTCAAAAATAATGTCATAGGCCTTGCCGTTTTCGGTAAAATCCCTTTGGGTGTAATCAATCACGTAATCGGCTCCCAAAGATTTAATCCAATCCAAATTCGCAGTACTGCATACCCCGGTCACCTCCGCCCCATAATACCTGGCCAGCTGTACTGAGGCTGCGCCGACCGATCCGGAAGCGCCATAGATCAGCACAGTTTGTCCGCTCTGGATCTTGCCCTTATCTCTTAGGAAAGGCAGCGCGGTTAATGCCCCATTCGGAACGCTGGCTGCCTCCGCATAGTTCAGGTTAGTCGGTTTGATGGCCAGCGCCCCGTTTTCAGGCATGCATTTGTATTCTGCATACGCGCCAAACATGTCGAAGCCAAATACCTGGTCGCCGGGTTTGAATCGGGTCACGTCTTTGCCGATAGATTCAATCTCCCCAGCTAACTCTTGCCCCAGGACCGGATGTCTGGGTTTCAGGAATCCATTAAATCCCGGGGAAGCCCTCATGTCTGGGTCTTCTTTTACGACGGTTGTCGCAACTATTTTTATCAACACCTCATTCGCTTTAGGGGTGGGCTTTTCCACCTCTTGGAGTCGAAGAACCTCTGGCGGGCCAAATTTTGTGTAAACAATTGCTTTCATGGGGTTTCCTCCAAAGTTATTACCACATTTCCCTTTTTGTGTCCCTTTTCGACATAGCGGTGAGCCTCAGCGATCTGTTCCAGCGGATAGCATCTATCAATGACCACCTTTATCTTTCCCGCCTCAACAAGCTCTTTGAGTAAGATCAGATATTCGGTCTTTTCGCTTGTCGGGGATTTGACGGTTAGATATATCCCTTTTTTCTTCAGGGAGCTTTTACTGCGTGAAGACGAAATCTTGCCCACCGCATCAAAAATAACATCATAGGTCTCACCGTTCTGGGTGAAATCCTCTTGAGTGTAATCAATTACTTTATCAGCTCCCAGGGAGCTTACCGATTCTAAATTTGAAGTACTGCACACCCCGGTTACTTTTGCCCCAAAGTGGTACTTGGCAATCTGCACCGCAAAAGTACCTACACTTCCAGAAGCGCCATAGATAAGGACTTTTTGTCCCCTCTGGATATTTGCTTTTCTAAGAAGATCTAACGCTGCCATACCCCCGATAGGAACGGCGGCGGCTTCCTCATAGGTCATATTCGCAGGTTTCTTGGCTACTACTCCTTGCTTCCATTCTTCAGGAAGACATACATACTCGGCATAAGCACCAGCCCCCAGCCCAGTGGTAGTACCAAAAACTTGGTCACCCTTCTTAACCAGTTTTACATCTTTGCCCACTGCTTCAACTTCCCCGGATACCTCATACCCTAGTATGTTATTTTTGGGTTTTGTGAGACCAAACACTATTCGCACCACGAGAGTAAAAAATCTAGAATCTGGGTGTTTGCCAGTACGAGCCCACAACACCCCTGATGATACTGTTGTCGCATATACTTTTACCAGTATTTCATTGTCCTTGGGCGCAGGTTTCTCTACCTCTGTTAGCTGAAGAACATCTGGCGGTCCATATTTTGTGTATACAATCGCTTTCATGGGGTTTCCTCCGGAATACTTATTCAATATTGGAGAGGTTGAGAGTCAACCTCTCCAATACTCTTGTTTGCTGTTGAAGCTTGAAGACGAAAAGACTGTTGGTATTACGCCGCCCGGCTTGGACTGTTGCGCAATAGGGTGATACCCAGCCAGACGAACCAGATGATTTGTCCCAAGCCAAAGACGCCGGTTAAAGCGTTCAGCGCTGGGATGATCGTGATGATGCCCACCGCGCCGACGGACAAGCCGAGGATATTCAGTCCCTTGGGAAGCCCGCCAGCCCGCAGCGCAGCAAGACTGACCAGCAGCACCCAAAGACCCCCCAGGATTTCGCCATTGGCGTTACCCAACCCGTTTGCCACGGATTCAATTCCCTGCCAGGTCAACGCAGCCTGGGCTGGGTCTTTGGCATAGATTGAAACAACAGTAGCGAGCCCGGCATTCGCGACCATGCCGCTGGCGATCAGCGAGCCAGCCCAGATGATCCCGATCGCGGTTGCCACCTGCATGATGGCCGGTGCGCCGGACTTCAACCGGTCGTACAACGCCAGCGACAGGACGATCAGAAAAAAGCCAAAGAACACGTACATGAGCAAATTGGTTGAAAAGATGACCATCTGTTTGTCGACGTTCAGGGCTACCTTTTGGGCTGGGTCGGTTATGCTGAGGTAGTCCAGAATGACGAGAAAGATGACAATTCCGATCAGGTGGCTGATTGCCATATACAGCGCGGCGAAACCACCAGATTTCTGCAAGGTTTTCATGTTTATTTCCTTTATTGAACGATATGGATGAGTATTACGCTTTGATAGCTGGCGCATTTGCCGGGCTACCCTTCAGGGTTACGCCACTTCCAGGCATTCCAGGCGATTAGCAATAGACACACAACTTCTATCGTTGCTATGAAGATGTAATGGGGATATGTGGCTCCGCCGCCTATAACAAACGCGATCGTGATGATGCTCGTAATGATATTGACCCAACGATTCACGCTGTACTTCAACACGCGCGAAAGGATGATCATGAGGATCGAAATCTCCATCATGATTGCGCCACCCAGCATAAGGAGAGGGATTGGAGTGTCACCTGCGGTTTTTGCCAATTCATCAAATGCCCCAGGGATATACAATGAAAGAATGTCTGCCTTCAGCATGTTGATCATGACAACGATCCATAATGTTGAGAGCAGAACTTTCGTATCGATCTTTTTAGTAGTGGTTTCGTTTGTTATCATTTTTATTTCTCCTTTTTTTGAACGAATTTGATGGTTTTCATTGAACCGGACTTGAACAACCGAGATTAAAGGCATCCCCAGATCACGCACCTTTTTTAGCAAAGCATGCAAGGCCGCCTGGTCGACCACCGGGCCGGTTAGAAGCGTATCGCCATCCTCTTCCAGCGTGATGGTCAGGCCGTCGAACCAATCCACCCAGTGGGCTTCCAGGTGTCCCTTGAGGCGGATTTCGTAAGACTGAGCATTCGAGTTCGGTTTATCGATCATTTTGTGCCTCATGTTTTTCTCTCGTGGTTGATCTGCCCATAGGATACCGCCCGAGGTGGTGAGGCGTCATCACCACATGATGTGATTGATGTGGTGATTAATGGTGGAAAACAAAAAAGCCCCGGCAGGTGGTTTGTGACACCTGCCGGGGCCGGGGTTGGTAATTTCGAGCCCACTAGAATAGATCGAGTTCCTCGGCGCGGCGGATGGCCGCCCGGCGGTTGTTGACCCCCAGTTTGTTGAAAATGTTTTTGGTGTGGGTGCGCAAGGTGTTGAGCGACACGATCAGTTGTTGGGCAATTTCTGGGCCGCTTAATTCGCTTCGCAGCAGCTTGAGCACTTCCAGCTCGCGTTCGCTCAAAGGTTCAATCATTTTCGACACCTGCACTTGCGCCAGGTGCAAGTGTTTTGGACTTGCGATTTTGGATTGAGGCATGACTTCCATCGATTCCGGGAAAGCAGCCAGAAGTCTATTTAGATAACTGAACAGGGGGTGAATGTTAGAGCGTCCCTGTTTTTCAATCATCGATCGGAAATCCAACAGCAACAATCGCATCGCTTCGCCATCATCCACAAAAATGCGCAGGTAGCCCTCTGGCTCAGCCAACGCCAGGGCGCGTTCCAGCGCGGTAAGGGCCTGGGGCTGGTTGCTCTGCGCCTGATGGACAAGCGCCTGTGTCAGCAGGATTTCGATCACGCTCCCTGTCCGTTTTTGCGTTTCTGCCAATGCCAGCAGGCGTTCCAGCAAATCGCCGACCCCGGCGAAGGAACCTTCGGCCAGTCGCACTCGGGCCAGGGTGAGATGTTCGTACTCGTCCAGGTAGCGGACCTCATCCCCCGTTGAAATACTCCGCTCCCTCACCCAGGCTTGAGCCTTATCCAGCCGTCCTTGTTTGAGATGGACCCGCGCCTTGTGGGCTTCGACCGGTTGCAGGATGGGAACCGGGTTTTTGACGTAGACCCGCCTGGCCTCATCAATCAATTCGAGCGCCGCATCCCACTCCCCGGCGGATTCTTTGAGCCGGGCCTGGGCCAGGTTCCAGCGGTGAGACCAGTCCACCAGGGTGGTGCGTTGGCCCAGATCAGCGGCGGTTTGCAGATGCTCCGTTGTAGCCGCATCATCGCCCCGTTCGTGAGCCAGCAGGGCCAACCCCAGGTGATGATGGGCGGTCACAGACTCTGCCTCCTGCCCCTGCGCAACGGCTTGTTGGATGGCCTGCCGGAGGGCCTTTTCGGCTTCACCCAGGTGACCCAATATCACCTGCATATCAGCCACGGCAAAGGCGCTGGCAATCACAAACACCTGGTTGCCCAATCGTTGCATATCCTCCATCCAGGCGTTCATGGCTCGCAGGGATGCTTCCAGATTACCGGTGGCCCATTGGGTAAATCCCAGTGTGATGGCGGCCGAGGCGCGGAGGTAACTATCGTCCTCGGGAATGAGCTGAATAGACAGCTCGGCGTATTTCACCGTTTCGGCCAGGTCCCCCAGTATCTGGGCGTTGCCGGCGCGGATCAGGGCAATGGTCCCCGGCAAGGACTTTGACTCATCCTGATCCATCGCGCCAGCCTGGGCGCGCTCTGCGTTTTGCAGGTAGGTTTCACTCGATTCCAGGTCTCCGACATCCGAAAAGGCCCATCCAAGCTGCATACATAACCTGGGCCTGGAGCAAACTACCGCATTGGGTAGTTTTTTCACCCAGCCAAGCCAGGCAGCGGTCTGGAAACTGCGATCCATGCCCTGCCAGGCCACTTCGGCCAGGCGCGCTGCTCGCTCAAAATCGCCAGCCGCAAGGGCGTGGTGGAAGGCTTCGACCAGGTCGCCGTTGGCCTCATACCAAACGCTGGCACGCAGGTGATAGTCAGGAAGTTCCTTTGGCTTGCCAAGCCGCTGGCGCAGCAATTCTCCAAAAAGATGGTGGTAGCGGTACCAGCGCCGCTCATTGTCCAGGGGGACGATAAACAGGTTGGCGCGCTCGAGATATTCCAGAGTTTCCTGCCCGGAAGCAGAGGGAGATTCCAAAACAGCGTCACACAGCGGCCCGCACAGGCGGTCAAGGATGGATGTGTGCAGCAGAAAAGTCTGAACCTTGACGGGCTGGCGCTGCAAAACCTCCTCAAGCAGGTAGTCCAACACAAAGCGGTGGCTGCCGGTGAAGGATTGAATGAACTTGGCGGGATCGGATTGCCCCTGCATGGAGAGAGCGGCCATTTGCAAACCGGCGATCCAGCCTTCGGTGCGGGCTTCCAGAGCGGTAATCTCGGCTTCGGAAAGGTTTAATCCCATCATCCGGTTGAGGAAGTCGGCAGCCTCTGTAGGAGTGAAACGCAGGTCGGCAGCGCGCAGCTCGGTGAGTTGGCCGCGGGCGCGTAGACGCGCCAGGGGCAGGGGTGGGTCTTCACGACTGGCGATGACCAGATGCATCTGCGGCGGCTGGTGTTCGACCAGGAAGGCCAGGGCTTGATCAACTGCTTGGGAATCAAGCGCGTGATAGTCGTCAAGGATGAGGAGAAAGTGCTCGGGGATAATGGAAATTTCGTTGAGCAGTGCCGTCAAAATTACTTCGGCTTGCGGCGGCTGAGGGGATTGGATTGCAGCCAACACCCCCTCACCAATTCCCGCCTTGACGGTTTGTAATGCCGCTACCAGGTAAGAGATGAAACGCACCGGATCGTTGTCCCCTTCATCCAGCGACAACCACGCAACCGGCCTGCCACAACTGGCAATCCACTCGCCGACCAGGGTGGTCTTGCCAAAGCCGGCGGAAGCGGAGATGAGCGTCAGTTTGCAACCCATCGCCAAACCCTCGTTCAAGCGATCGATCAGGCGCGGGCGGAGGACAACTTTAACCCGGGGCGGGGGCGCGTAAAGTTTAGTAGCTAAAATTGGTGCAGCCATAGATCAATTATAAACATGTATGCAAAACCTGCTCTATGCGGTATCCATCAAATATACCGCCAGTTGCCAAAAACAGGATGGAATGCCTGATGAAGAGTTATATTCTCTGATCTGAGATTCTATGTTGCCGGCCTACAATAGATATGCCTAACCGCGATCCCGATAAAAAACAACTTTCTATTTAACTCGCGGAGCGTAACAAGGAGATAAGCCAATTCTAAGGCTAAAATTGGCATTAAATAACAAAAGAACCGAGTATTTCTACTCGGTTCTTTCATATCAACTTTGGCGGCCCCGACGGGATTAGGGTTCGCGGAGCGTAACAAACGGAGGCGTTCGCTCATTATTATTCTCCACTCGTGAGACGTTTGCCCTGCTCGATTTTCTTTTGATCCCGACGTAGTTTTGCAAACGCGACCTCGCGCACAGCCAGAGGGATTTTGCTGATCTTGCGTTCGCTGCAGATCGCCAGCAGGTAGGCCAGCGCGCACTTTTCCAGGATTTCCACATTGCGAACCGCGCGAATTTTTTGAAGCAGAAACAACTGTTACCCAATTGTGGACTATCCCTGTTTTTTTGTACTCAATGATTTCTTCAATCCTGCCGCTGCCGCCGCAATGAGAGCAATCAAGATTCGTCGTGTGTACTCCCCTTCAGAGAAACTACGAGTATTGTTGTCAGGCTCTCAATTGTGGCGTGCAATGGCTCCGATAATCCCTGACCTGGCTCTGTGTTCCCCGGCTGGATACCCATCACGATGACCTGCGGCCGTTTCTCGGATGGAATGACTTTAAACAGCAGCCCCAAATTGGCCGTGTGAGTGGAGATGGACTTCCCCTGCACCTGCTCGATATCGAAAATAGCTACATCACCGACGTTCGCCCCCATGTCGACGGCATCGACGACCAGCACCACTTCCGCGCCAGCCTCCTCAATGGGACCCAGATAATTTTCCGGGACATCCCCGGCATCGATCAAGGGGATGTTCACCTTTCCTTGAAGGCGCTCAACCAAGAGGGAACCGACAGCATCGTCGCCACGCAGCCGGTTCCCAACGCCCAGGAGGAGAATGCGTTTCCCTTCTATATACGAATTTAATTCGGCGAGCATTACTCGTTCCGCAAGAAACTACGGATCGGCCTCAGTAAATACGCCAGTGTCAATATTGCCGCGCCGGTGATGGCAATCGTCAGGAACGGGCTGATCTCGCCCGCCGCAACGCCCAGCCGGAACTTGCTGAAGAAACTGCCGAAGGGCGGCAAGCCGGAGAGCCACAGCGCTGCCAGCACGAAGAAGACAAAGGCGACCGGCATTTTGCCAGCCAGCCCAGACATCTGGTCGATGTCCGTGGTGTGCAGGCTGCGGCGGATAAAGTATGTGACAGCGAACAACACCAGCAGGGCGATACTGCCTGTCGCCAGGTAAGAGAGCGCCACTCCAGAGGAAAGCGTGATGCCAAGCACCACAAACCCAAGCTGGCTGGTGGCTGCCAACACCAACATGCGTTGCAAGTCGGTCTCGACCCAGGCCAGGAAGGCCCAGCCGATCATGCCGACACAAGCAATGATACGCGTCAACGTGATCAGCTCGTATTGCCCGGGCATGAATAAGATTGCCAGGCCACCCAGCGCATACAGCGCCCACAGGATATGGGTCAACACCATGCGCGCGTTGAGCACGTGCAGGATTTCCCCTATCAGGGATAGCAAGGCCGGGATGACTTCCTGGTAGAAATCGGCCAGCGCCTGGTCGATGTATTTGTAGACCCAGCGAGAGACCTGCCTGGTCAGGAACGAACCCTGCAGGTAAAGATCGAACGATCCATGGTCGGCCATCGCGTAAGCCTGCTTTAAACCGTCCATGTTCTTGACCGGGCCATAGAAATGGGTTCCGGGCACGTGATAGACCGCAGGATCGAGCGCTTCCCCGCCCAGGAAGACGTCCGCTTCTACGCTGTGGCGCGGCCGGCCGGCCCAGTAAATGACCAAGCCGATCACCAGGCTGACCACCAACAAAATTGTCGCTAATCCTGAATTCCACAATCCAAGTTCCGTGACTTGCGCTCCCGGTCCCAAGATAGGCGTCAGCAGTGCGTCCACCGGCCAGCGATAGAACACGCCAAACCCGATCGCAAATAGACCCAGCACGAAAACGGGCAGGGTGATCGTCCAGGGCGATTCTTTTACTTCGCCTTGTCCGGCGGGTTTGTCGCCCCAGAACATCGAGTAGAGCAGTTTCATGAAGGATGCCAGAGTCAGCGCGGAGCCGAACATGGCGATGAGCAGGAAGAGCGGGAATGCTGCCCCGCCGCGCTCGATGATGCCCTGGTAGACCATCCACTTGGAGACAAAGGCATTCAGTGGCGGCACGCCCGCGATCGCCAGCGAGGCGATCAACGTGGAGACGAACGTCCATGGCATGGCCCTGGCCAACCCACCCATTTCGTCGAAATCGGTTTTACCGGTCCGGTACTGGGCAGAGCCGCCGCACAGATACAGGCTGCCCTTGACGATAATCATGTTCAACAGGTGGAACAGCCCGCCGATCACGCCCAGCGGCGTGCCCGTGCCGATGCCCATGACCATATACCCGACCTGCGAGACCGAGTGGAAGGCCAGCATGCGGCGGAAGTCTTTTTGAATGACGGCCATCAGCACGCCGCCCATGAGGGTCACCGCGCCGACCGTCATCAGCAACCAGCCCGCCCAACCGGAAATATCGAAGATTTGCAGCGACACCAGCGTCAGCAGGTAAAAGCCGAGCATCTTGTCCAGCGAGGTGAAGTACCCCATCACCGTCAGAGGCGTTTCGGTGGAGATGGCCGGGATCCAGGTATGCAACGGCATCACGCCGCCCTTAGCGAACGCGCCCAGCACGATCATTATGAAGGCCGTCCCGAGCAGCGGGGTCGACGGAGCCAGGGCCTGGGCCGCGAGCCAGTCGATGGACAGCGAGCCGGTCTGGGTCCAGAGCAGACCGATGCCTAGCATCAGCGTCAGGTCGCCGACGCCCGCAATCATCAGCGTGCGCGAGGAAGCCGGCAGCGCCGAGTCCCCGTTCAGGCCCGCCATCAGGAAGAGCAGAAATCCGTGCATTTCCCAGAAGAGCAGCAGCAGTATGAGGTTACCCGCCAGCACTGCGCCGCTCGTCACGCCCAGCGCCATCAGGTAGTAAGCATAATATTCGCGGTGGCGCGGGTGCGCCCGCATGAAGTGCAGAGAATACAGTCCTGCCAGAAAGCCAAAGGAAGCGATGGTGAGAAGCGCAAAACGAGCGAAGGCCGAGGTGCGCAGGTCGAAGCCGATGGTCAGATTCGGGGTTAATTGCAGCCAGCGGATGGAGACCGACAGGTCGGGCTGGACGAACAGAAAAATGGACAGCGCCAGCGCGGCAAGCGTGGTGAGCACCGTCAGCGCTTCACGCAGGGCCCTGGCCTGTTTCCGTGTCAACAAGCAGACCAACCCAACGAGGACGGGCACGGCGATTGAGTAGAAAAGTAAAGTGTTCATGAAGCCTCCTCCCTCACTCCCGGCCCCTCTCCCAGTGGGAGAGGGGTGAAGAGATGAGGGGCCGGGGTGAGGGTTACCCTGTCATCTGGCTGACCAGCACCTGGACCACATCCAGCAACGGCGTGGCAGCCAGTCCAACCAGAATGGAGAGCACAGCAAACGCAACCACGGTCAGTACCATGCCGGGCGTACCCTCCCGAACGTCCTTCCAGCGCGGGTTTTGACCGAGGAAGACGGCGTTGAACAGGCGCAGCATGTAGGCCAGGCTGAGCAACGCACCCAGCACCGCCAGCGCCGCAAAGAGGACCTTGTCACCCTGCAGCGCGCCCATGATGATCATCAGCTTGCCGATGAAACCGGCCGATGGTGGGAAGCCGATGATGGTCAGCGCGCACAGGATGAAGGCTACCGCCGTGACAGGCATAGTTTTGAACATACCGCCCAGTTCGCGAATGTCCTTGGTGTGGGTCTTGTGCTCGATGATGCCCACGCACAGGAACAGCCCCGCTTTCGCCAGGCTGTGCGCCAGCAGGAAAACCAGCCCGCCGACAATGCCGATGGTGGTCATGCTGGCAAAGCCAAGGTAGACGTAGGCCAGCTGCCCGAGCGTGGAGTAAGCCAGGATGCGCTTGGCATTATTTTCCACCAACGCCGCGCAACCGGCGATCAGGAAGGTCAGCGTAGCAACGATGGACGTATACGTTTGCCAGTTTGCCGGCAGGTTGAAGGCGCCGATGAAGATGCGCGCAAAGGCGAAGACGCCGATCACCACCAGCACCGCTGCGTGCAGCAGGGCAGTGACGGGGGAAGGGGCCACGCCCGCAGCCGGCAGCCAGATCTGTAGCGGCACCTGAGCGGATTTAGCCAGGATGCCGATGAACATGAAGAACATCGCCAGGTCGCTGATGGTATGCCCGCGGATGGCGGCCACAGTCAGCGTACCGGTCTCGTGCCAGACCATCTCCATGCCGACCAGCATGAAAAATGAACCGAAGACTGTCATCAGCAGAGCCGTGTCCGCGCTGCGCAGGTGGGCCGGGTCACGGAAGAAGCCGATCAAACGCCAGGAACAAATAGCGGTGATCTCCCAGAAGATGTAGATCAGCAGCAGGTTGGCCGAGAGCACCAATCCCATCATGGCGCCCAGGAAAAGCACCACCAAAAAGTAGTACTCGCCCAGGTGCTCGTAGTTACGCATGTAACCAACCGAGTAGATGACGATCAGCAATCCGATCAGCGCAGCCATGACCGCCACATACACGCCCAACCCGTCCACAATGAAGTTGAAGCCAAAGCCGGGAATAGTTGACGGCCCAAGCATGACGGTCTTTGCTTCAGTCGAGATCGGGATGAGCAGTAGAGCGCAGGCCAGCGTGGCTGCGACGGTCAACACCGCCAGGACGTTGCGCAGCAGGCCATTGACGCGGTCTGCGAGCAATGTCAAGATGGAGCCCAGGATGGGGATGCCAAAGGTAGCGATTGCAAGCATAGCATATCCTCTTTTTCTACAAGCGCATTTGTAGGTCACGCTTTAAGCGTGACCTACAGCCCCAATAAGGCGAACACCACAGCGACCAGCCCCGCCAGGCCAACTTTCATCCAGAAGAAGCGCAGGGCCTGGTCAAGGCGCAGGCGGGCGTGCGTGATCTTGATCAGGATCAACAGCACCAGCACGGTCAGAAATTTGACCAGAAAGCCGAGGATCGAGAGCAGGCTAAGTTGCGGCGCGCCGGTAAAGATCAGCACCATGAAGACGGGCAGGAAGAAGAACATCATCGCCCGCGAGAGCTTGAAGAGCGCCAGTCCCACACCGGAGTATTCGGCCAGTGGGCCGCCGATCAACTCCGTATCGGCTTCGCTGATGTCGAAGGGCAGGAAGCCCAGCTTGGCCTGCATGCACAGCAGCATGACCGCTGCCGCAACAAATCCGGACAAACTCCACAGCACCGCGCCGTTCTGAGCCTGGTAAGCCAGGATTTCAGCAAAGCGGATCGAACCGGTCTGCATAATGACAGTCACGATCGCCAGCAGAAAGCCGACTTCGTAGGCCAGCACCATGCTCATCTCGCGGCTGGCGCCAATCGCGCCAAACGGACTACGCGAGGATGCCCCGCCGATAATAAGCGCAATCGCGGGCATGGTCGAAAGATAGACCAGCACGATCAGGTCGCCCATGAAGCTGCCGGACGGGTTGAACAGCGCCAGGAAGACGATCACGGAAGCCAAGGTTGCACCGATTATGGAGAGTAGCGGCGCGCCGATAAAACCCACTGTCCGTACGCCTTTCGGAACGATCATCCGTTTGGAGAGCAGTTTGCCAATGTCAGCGAAAGGCTGGAACCAGGGCGGTCCCATGCGGCTTTGGACAATGGCCGTTACTTTGCGATCCACCCAGGTCAGCAACAATCCCACCGCCGCCGTGAACAGGAAGCCGGGGAAGACCAGGGTATAAAGAACCGCAAGGGAAATCTCTGCAAGGTTCATATCACCTCCACGTATTCCTGCTTCTTCACCTGCTGCGGGACAATCCCGAGCGCTTGCGCCACGCCGTAGAGAATCGCTTCCGGGCGGGGCGGGCAGCCAGGGATATAAATGGCGACCGGCAGCACGTTGCCCAGTCCGCCCAGCGTAGCATAGGAATTATGCCAGATACCGCCCCCCATGGCGCAAGAGCCCACGCCGATGACCAGTTTGGGATCTGGCGTAGCATCATAAATGCGCAAGACCCTTTCCCGCACCTGGCGGGTGACCGGACCGGCCACGAGCAGCGCGTCCGCATGACGGGGGGTATGGACCAGCTTGATGCCGAAGCGTTCCACATCGTAATACGGCGTGAGCGCATCCAGGATTTCGATATCACAGCCGTTGCACCCGCCCGCGTTGACGTGATAAACCCAGATGGATTTCTTGAAACACCATTCAAGCGCTTTGTTCATCCTGTCATTCATGGCACCACCTCCAGCGTCAGGGACGGGGTATGGATGGCCTGTTTACGGCGGCAGGTAATGCACAGGTCGAAGTAATCAGCATAATTTGTGCGGACAGGGCTGTTGCTCAATTTTTCGCGTACCACATCCACTTCGCGCTGCGTGCCGACCACCGCCCCGCATTCCCGGCAGGTCTGCAGGTAAAACTCGGCGTGGATGACGATATCATCCGGGTTAGCCGTGGCCGTCTCGAACTGCGTGGACATTTCTATAGCTTCCTGCGGGCAGGCATCCCGGCAGTTGCCGCAGTAGGTGCAGCGCCCAAGTTCGAAGTGCAGGGCGCGGATGCCGTCGCTATCGGTGAGGGTAATCAGGCGGGCCGGGCAGGCGTTGGCGCAGGCGCCGCAGCACATGCACTTGCGCGTGTTCAGCACCGGTCGGCCGCGGAAGGTATCCTCCACAATGCTCGGCTCGAAGGGATAAGGCAGCGTGACCTGCCCGGCTTTCAGGCAGACCAAGGCTTCTTTGAGTTCGGAAATCGTGTGTTTAAACATCATCCCCTCCTCGCCGGCTGTCATTGCGAGGAGGCCGGAGGCCGACGAAGCAATCTCCTTGGTCGAGGAGATTGCTTCGGTCGCTACGCTCCCTCGCAATGACATCTCTATTGAACATTTCCAATAATTCTTCCTGCTTATAAACCTTGACCGCGCCGCTATCTTGATCGATCACGGCCATCCGCTCGGTGCACGAAAAGCACGGGTCGAGGCTGCCCACGCTGATGGGCGCATCGGCGATCCGCTGGCCGCGCAGCATGGACGGGATAACTTGCAGGTTGTTGTAGGATGGGGCGCGCACCCGCCAGCGGTACGGACGGTTGTCCGGGCCGGTCATGGCGTAGTGATGGACTTCGCCGCGCGGCGCTTCCACCGAGCTGATACCCACCCGGTAGGGCGGGATTTCGTCGAACTCGGCCATCACCGGTCCGTCGGGCATTTTATCCAGGAGCTGGCGCAAAATCTTGATCGATTCGATCGTCTCGCGGATGCGCACCAGAGTGCGGGCCCAGATGTCGCAGCCCTGCTCCACGCAGACTTCGAATTCCACCTCGTCATAGGCGGCAAAAGGATGGTCGCGGCGGGCATCGATATCCACGCCGGACCCGCGCGCAGTAGGACCCAGCACACAGAAGGCGCGCGCATCTTCGGGAGTGATGATGCCCGTCCCGGCCAGGCGCGCCTGCAGGGACGAGTCCCCTAAAATAGCATCCACGACACCCAGGGTTTCCGTTTCGATCGTGCCTATTACAGGCAGGATGCGTTCCTCATAGTCAGATGGCAGGTCACGGGCCACGCCACCGACCTTGTTCATACCGTAGGTTTTGCGGTTGCCGGTCAAATATTCGGTCAGCCACATGACCGGTTCGCGGATGCGCCAGGACTGCATGAAGAGCGTGTCGAACCCGATGAAGTGACAGGCCAGCCCGACCCACAAGAGATGACTGTGGATGCGTTCCAGCTCGAGCAGGATGGTGCGGATATAACGGGCGCGGCGGGGGACTTCGATCCCTGCGGCTTTTTCAATCGCTTGACAGTAACACGTACTGTGAACGCACCCTCATATGCCGCAGATACGCTCTGCGATGTACGGTACCTGCTGGTAGGTCAACTCGGCGTCGGCCAGTTTCTCCACACCGCGATGCCCGTAGAAGCCGCGGTAGTCCATGCCGACAATCTCTTCGCCATGCACGAACAGGTTGATGAAGACCGGCTCCTCCAGCGTAGGGAAGAACGGGCCGATCGGCAGAACACTGGAATCCTTGGGCGGGATCTTGATACGCACCTTGTTCTCCGGCGCGGCAGGCGGACGTTCGTCAAACTTGAAATCCTTACGCAGCGGGTGGACGTTATCCGGCCAGTCGTCGGGCAGCACCAGACGGCGCGAGTCGGGATGTCCAATGGGTTCCACGCCGATCATGTCATACACTTCTCGCTCGGCCCAGCCCGCACCCGGGATGATGTCTGTAACCGAGGGAATGCTGGCCTGCGCCGGATCGATTTCCACGTTCAGCACAAGGAAGGCTTTGTCGGTGTCCAGGGCGAATAACTGTGTCACCTGATACATACCGGTTAATGAACGCGTGTCCGATCCGGCGGAGGTGATGAACCGTCCGCCGAGCATATCGTGGATAAAACGAACAGCAGACACCAGGTCGTGGGATGAAGCGCTGGCGATGACCATGTCCTCGCGGATTTCGTCGATCCGCATGTAAGGGGTCCGCAAGCGCTCCTGCAAGTCTTGAGAGATGGTTGTCTTGGCGTCTATCAGCATGTCACTCTCCTTTTCCGTTCCACTTGCGCGGGATGGTCACCAGCGTGCCGAAAGTGCCGCTGGAGCGATGGAAGATGGCGTGTTCGCCGCGTCTTTCGGCCAGTTCCATCATCTCGTGCATCTCCCCGTAGGCCAACGCTCGCGCCGAGCAGGTGGTTACGCAAGCCGGTTCCTCGCCGCGCTCTAACCGGTCCAGGCAGCGGTCGCACTTACGCGCTACCTTGTTCAATTTATCGAACCAGATAGCGCCAAACGGGCAGGCCAGCGTGCACAATTGGCAACCGATGCACTTCATCGATGCGATCGAGACGATATCGGGCGTTTCACGATGGATGGCCTGCGTGGGGCAAACCTCGATGCAGGGGGTTTCCTCGCAGTGACGACAGTTGATCGGCACGGCATAACTTTCATCGATCACCTGGACGAAGATATTCGGCCGGCCGTGATGCTCGCGCTCGCAAGCCACTTCACACGAGCGGCAGCTGGTGCAGCGCGTCACGTCGAGATAAAAGACTTTAGACATGGCCGTCTCCTTCCTCGGCGGGCCGGATGCGACAGGCGGCCACCTTGTATTCGGGGATCTTTGCGGTCGGGTCGAGCGCGTCGTTGGTCAGGAGATTCATGTCGGGGAAATGGAAGGGCATGAACAGCACCCCGGGTGGGATGCGACGGGTCACGCGCACCCTCGCTTTGGCTTCTCCCCTGCGCGTCGTGACCAATGCCTCGGCCTGCTCCCGCACCCCGTACGATTCGGCCGTCTGCGGGTTGACCTGCACAAATAGTTCCGGCTCGCGCTCTTGTAACGAACGGGTGCGGCGCGTCATTGCTCCGGCGTTGTAATGCAGGGTAACCCGCCCGCTGGTCAACACCAGCGGATATTCGTCTGAGGTGACTTCGGCGGGTGGGATATATTCGACCGGCGCCATCTTGCCCATTCCACCGGGTCGGTTGAAGGACTGAGTGTATAAGATCGGCGTGCCGGGATCGTTCGCTGCCAGGCACGGCCAGGGGATGCCGCCGGGGATGTTCTGCAACCGCTCCGGGCTGAGACCAGCGTAGCTGGGGGTCATCGCGCGGATCTCGTAGAAAATGGCTTCCTCATGCGGGTAGGTAAACTGCTTCTCGAAACCCATTCGGGATGCTAACCGGCAGATGATCTTCCAGTCAGCCATGGCCTCACCGACCGGCTCGACGGCGCGTTCCAGCCACTGCACGCGGCGGTCGGTTGCGGTCTTGGTGCCGCGTTTCTCGGCAAAGGACGCCGCCGGCAGGATCACGTGCGCCAGCTCGGTTGTCTCGGAGGGGAAGATCTCGATGACAGCCAGGAATTTCAGTTTCTTGAACGCTTCGGCTACATGCGCGGCGTTCGGGTCGCCCACCAGCGGATTCTCACCCAGAATGACCATGCCGCGCAGTTTGCCTTCATCGATGGCGCGCGTCATTTCGACCAGCGTCAAGCCGGGAGTGGGTGATATATCCTCGGGTTCCATGTCATAGGCCCTGGCGAACTTTTCGCGGTTGGCTTCGTCGGTCACTGGCTGGTACCCGGGGAAAACGTTGGGCAACGCGCCCATGTCACAAGCGCCCTGGACATTATCTTGCCCCCGTAAAGGATTGACTCCCGTACCAGGCCGCCCGATCTGGCCGGTCAGCATGGCGAGGTTGGCCAGGTTCTTGACCGTTTCCGTGCCGCAGATATGCTGGGTAACGCCCATGCAATACACAATAGACGAGGCTTCAGATGTGGCGTACGCCCGCGCCGCTTTGATAATGTCTTCCGCCGGGACGCCGGTGATCATTGCTGCGCGAGCTGGCGGGTACTGTGATACCAGGTCGCGCAACTCATCAAAGCCTTCAACCTTCTCGCGGACGAATTCTTCGTTCCACAGCCCTTCTTCGATGATCACGTTCATCATCGCATTGATCAGCGAGGTATCGGTGCCGGGCAGGAGCGGCAGGAATAGGTCCGCAGACCAGGCTGTAGATGTGAAGCGCGGGTCGGCCACGATCAGGGTCGCGCCGCACTGTTTCGCATCCAGCACCCAGCGGGATATGATCGGGTGGTTCTCAGCGAAATTGGAGCCGATCGCAAAGATGCAGTCGGCGTTTGCCAGGTCAACGATGGGGTTGGTCATCGCGCCCGAGCCCAGGGTAGCGGCCAGACCGGCCACTGTGGGGCTGTGTCAGAGACGGGCGCAATGGTCGATGTTGTTGGTCCCCAGCATGCGCGCAAGTTTCTGGAAGAGATAATTCTCCTCGTTGGTCGCCTTGGCCGAGGCCAGAAAGCCCACCGCATCCGGTCCGGATTCGGCCTGGATACGGTGGATGTTCGCTGCAACAGTCGTGAGCGCTTCGGTCCAGGAAACGCGTTCGAGGCGGCCGTCCACCCGTTGCATGGGGTACAGCAATCTGTCATGGTGATAGACGATATCCAGGCTGGCATTTCCCTTCGAGCATAAAGCCCCCTCATTAACGGGATGCTCAGTCATGTAGTCCAGGTCGGTGATCTTGCCCGCTTTGGTGTTGATATACAACCCACACCCGACACCGCAATACGGGCACACACTTGCAATGGAAGCTCTTTGCATAGGCCCTCCTTGTGGACACAAAAAACGCCCACTAAACTGAGATGGCGCTCCAAGATGCTCCCAAGACCGTCCTTTGGCGTGTACACAGACGATTTTGTGACAAATATCACATTACATAGTTATTGTAAAACATAAAGAATCTAAAGTCAATTATGTATTTTGTTACCTTACTCTTTTTACAAATTTGGGTATCTACCACAGAGATTCCTAAAGAGCCTAAATTCAGTAAATCACAGATTCAATCGTAGTGGCGACTTCAGTCGCTCTTTTGCGACCGGAAAACCTGCGTTTTGACCGGCATTGAAACGACTAAATTCGTTACTACGGCAAATTCGTGATTTACTGAAATTTGTTTGATGGTTTTGAGTAGCAAACAGAAATTTTCACTTTACCAATTTTTCTCCAAGAAAATACCCAATTGTTCATCAGTCAGTCGTATGTATCCGGAGCGCTCCACAAAGGCTTGCCCATCAGTCAGAACCCATCTCAAAAAGTCCTGCACAATGCCTTCCGGTTTTCCGTTTGTCACCAGGTACAACTCACGGGATGGAGGAGCAGGATAAAGTCCGGATGCGACCGCGTTGGCTGCCTTTGCGCGGGTATCCAGGATTTCTTCCAGGTCTGCTTCTCTGTTTGCGTTCAAATCAAGGGGCAAAATCGTTGTCCCCTGTGGAGCAACGTCACCCAGTCCATAGGCATAGATCAGGTTGTTGTAACCGATGCCCAACGGATCTCTCTGCAGGGCTTGCATTATGCCTGGATCACCGAATTTGCCATCACCGAGTAAGTCTTCCTGCTCTCCACCGAGGAAGGCGCTCCAAGTTACAGCTGCGCCGCAGATATCTGAGCGCGTGTAAACATGTATTTCATCGCTGATGGCTGGATTCCTGACCGCCTCTCCCCAGGTTGTAATCTGACCAGTAATGAAGATTTTGGTCAGCGTTTCTTGAGTTAGACCTTGAGCCAGCAACTCATTCAGCACCGGGTTCTCTACATTGATCAGCGCAAACACCGCATCCCTGGCAACTGGCAATTGAAATACGCCCTGAGATTCTTCTACAGCAGAAATCTCTCGAGAAATCATGCCGATTTCGACTTTACTGGCGAGAACATCTTGCATGCCCTTGCCTGCTCCACCAGTAGAAATATTAAAACTTACTCCTGGGTTGATGCGCTGGAACTCTTCCGCCCAACGTGTCACGAGAGGGTAGAGGGCAAAAGCTCCGGAGATGGATATGTTCCCCTTCAACGCTCCTCCTATTTCAGAAGCATCGGCCGGGCCACAAGCGCTAAATATCAGGGTAAGCATTAATCCCACAACGAGCAAGCGATATGATTTTTGCATCTTACGACTCCATTTCTACGGAATGAAAAGCCTATCGCAACGCTAAATTACACTTTTCGCAAGGAACTCTTCAAAATACCAATAAAGATATGCAGGGCTGGGTATCTCGATCCACAAGTTTTCCGAATCTGAGCGTGGTCACCGAATGGGCATTGCTGAACATGGCAATATCTGCTGGTGCGCCAGTATTGATCTGCCTGGTCAGGACTTCGGATGGTCCCAAGATGCCCTCGATGATTAAGTCGCGACCGGTGTTTGCTTCCCAGATTTCTTCAAAAGCAGGAAAAATGCCCTATGAAAGAACTTCTTCTTACACGCTGGAGGCATATACAACCAATCGGACTGGGATACGATCACGAAGAAAAAGTGCTTGAATACCATAATACAGTGCAAAAATCACTGCCAGAATTCCTGCAGCCCAAATTACCCAACGATAGCTACCCATCCATTGGGCAAAGGTAAGATGTGTGTTTGGACGAATAAATCTTCTAACCATACCTTACTATATCGAAGCATCGTGACAGGCATTGTGATAGGACTGTGACAAAGGTGTGACAGAATTCAGTTTTTTCTTATAAAAAGCATATATATTCGTAATGGTGAAATAAAATATAATGGAATCAAGTGTGTTCAGGTTTTCCAATTCGTGCCAAGGTTGTTTTTATGCAACACAAATATCATCCGCGCAGATTGAGATCTCAACTAGTCTTGGCCTTCCTGGCCGGTTTTCTAGGGATTGGTATAGCGATAAGCGTGCCTGTGATCGTTTTAATCAACAGGCAGGCTGTTACCCAGGCACAATTTCTCCTCGACCAGACGAGTCTGGCTTCTCAAGCGTACATCGCCAGCGAACGTTCTAATCTGCAAAGCCTGGCGCTGGTGGTTTCCCAACGCCCCACGCTCACAAATTTATTAGGAGGGAACGATCCTTCAGCCCTGAAACGCTATTTGGATACCTTGCAAGTGGGAGCCAATCTTGATTTGATCCTGGTTTGCGCCGGGGAGAATGAAGTAGTCGTCATTAACCAAGGCGCTTTAACCACCGATCTCTGTTCCACAAATGTACAGCTCGGATACGCTGAAATTCCATCTGCGAACGACCTGTATCTGTATGCGACAGCAAATTTATCACCCTCTCAAAATTCCACGTACCAGGTCGTCGTAGGAAAACGAACCTCCACCATCCTTGCGGAACTCCAAAATGAAACCGGCCTTTTGTATTTTTTGACTCAACAGGGTCAAGTGATCCATTCAAGCAACCAGAACCTTGAGGTACCCTCAGGGTTGGCAAACAACCTGCGAAATAGCGAAGGGCAAGCGCCAAGAACTTCGCTTGCACGAAGGGCGGTGAGGATCGATAATCACCGTTACCTGCTGGCTACGTCTGAGATTGAACCATCCTTAAACATTAAGGTGGTCAGCGCGCTCAACGTTGATGACCAACTAGCCATTCAGCAAAGCCTGAACAATGCACTGATGGTGGGGTTGCTCTTTATCATTCTGATTGCATCCGGTCTGGGGATATGGCAATCCCAGCGAATCAGCCAACCAATCGTTAATCTTGCGAATGCCGCGACTAAATTCCGGCTGAGGGATTTGGAAACCCCCGTATCTGTTGAATCATCCATCTGGGAAATCAGCCAGTTAGCCAATACGCTTGAAGATGCGCGTGTGGCGCTCCAGCACACGATGGAACAATTGCAGGCTGAGAAGGCCTGGATCGAGCAACTGCTCAACTCAATTGTTGAAGGGTTGCTTACGCTGGATAACCAGGATCGGATTACATTTGCCAGCGCAGGTGTGGCGAAAATCTTGCAATCGGATGGTGAAGAGCTCCTTGGTCGAAATGTAGATGACATCTTCTTATCGACTGAAGGAGAAGCGGCGTTCACCAGTCAGCTTCCAATCCCAGGCCAGCAACGACGTGTTTCTATAAAGTTCAAAAATGGGCAGGAGCGCTTACTCTCTATTTCGAAGACAAACTTCATTCCTCCAGAGGCAGATAGCCGGACGCGCGCCCTGGTCATACGCGATGTTACCAACGAAGAATATATCCATCGCCTGTTGGGTGACTTTATGGCCAACGTTACCCACGAATTTCGCACCCCATTGTCCGCACTGCAAGCCTCGACTGAATTGTTGTTGGACAATCTTGCAAATCTTTCCCAACCTGAAATCGAGGAACTGTTGGTCTCTTTGAACCTGGGGATCACGAACTTACAGGCTTTAATCGATAACTTGATCGAGGCAGCCAGCATGGAAGCAGGAAGGTTCAAGGTTTCAATTCAACCTGTTCTCTATGACGTTATATTAAAAGATGCGCAAGAAGTTATCGAACCACTCGCCAAAAAATATGCTTTGCGCCTGTCTGCTCTGCCTGTAACAGAACCGATTATGATCCTGGCGGACAAGCGCCGGACGGTACAGGTTCTGGTAAATTTGCTTTCGAATGCAATCAAACACAGCCCGGTTAACGGTCTAATTCAAATCAATCATTTTTTCGAGGCAGACAAACTGCGCATCGAAGTCCATGATCAGGGCAGCGGTGTTCCAATCGAACACCGTGATAATCTCTTTCGGCGATTTGCGCATCTTGACGTTGCGAATGAGCGAGCAAAGCAGGGCGCCGGTTTGGGTCTTTCGGTGGTCAAAGCCATTGTTGAAGCTCAAGGTGGGGAGGTAGGAATTACTGACTTGCCGGAAGGCGGCACATCTTTTTGGTTTACCCTGCCACTGGCAAACGGGAGTCAGGTATGAAGGTTTTGGTTGTCGATGATGACCGTGTTCTGGCGGACCTGGTCGTATTTACACTCAGGCGCGTGGGTTTCGAGGCGATCGTGGCTGACGATGCGACCAGCGCCCTGCTTCGTTGGGCGGAGGATAAACCGGACCTGATCGTCCTGGATGTCAACTTGCCCGGCAAGCCAGGGTTGCAAGATGGTTTTGCCATATGTAAACGGATTCGCAGCGAATCGGACATTCCCATTATTTTGCTCACCGTGCGAGACGATGAAGAAGATATCGTGACCGGCCTGGAAATCGGCGCGGACGATTACGTTCTAAAACCGTTCAGCCCCCGCCAGTTGGTAGCGCGCATTCATGCTGTTTTGCGGAGGGCGGGAACGGCGGGTCCAACGCAGCCTGCCAAAATGTCCGTTGAAGGGCTCGAATTCAATCCAAAATTAAGGGAAGTGCATCTGAAAAATGGAACTATGAGAAGCCTGACCGCCCTGGAAAGTGTGTTGCTCGAAGTCCTGATGTTGAACCGAGGGCAGGTGCTCACATTTGATGATTTGATCAGCGATGTCTGGGGACCTGGAGGAGGCAGTCCCGAAATGCTCAGGCAGTTGGTACGGCGGTTGCGCTCTAAAATTGAGCTGGATCCTGGTAACCCATACTACATACATAATTTGCAGGGAATAGGATATGCCTTTCTGCTAAATCGATAATAACGGTCGAAACTTCTGGGGTGGAAACAGATTTCATTGTCACAAGATTGTCACAGCTCTATCACCGGATTGGTCACACCTCAGCGTTATCTTTAGAGCAAAGATTGAACGATGAGGTGAATATGTCCATTGTGCTCGAGGGCGTAAGCAAGCGCTACGAACAACAGATTGTTGTCAACAACCTTTCTTTGGAAATCAAGGATGGCGAATTTTTCGTGCTTTTGGGATCTAGCGGAAGTGGAAAAACAACAGTCTTAAATATCATCGCTGGCCTTGTGTCTGCAGAAGGGGGACGGGTCTTGCTGCACGGGCGCGATGTCACCAACCTTCCAACACAGGCGCGTAAAGTCGGATTTGTATTTCAAAATTACGCTCTCTTCGAATATATGACGGTAGCTGAGAACATCGAGTTTGGTCTGCAGGTTCAGAAAGTGCCGAAAAAAGAACGCCAGCTCAAACGCGATGAGCTTTTGGAATTGGTCGGTCTGGTCGGCCTGGGAGATCGAATGCCGCGTCAATTATCCGGTGGTCAACAACAACGCGTGGCGTTGGCGCGCGCGCTAGCCCTGGAACCGGATGTGTTGCTCTTAGATGAGCCACTAGGCGCTCTGGACGCCAAGATCCGTGGGGAATTGAGAAGGTCACTAAAAGCGATCCAAAAACAATTGGGGGTAGCAGCCATCCTTGTAACGCACGATCAAGAGGAAGCATTTGACCTGGCCGATAGGATTGGTGTCATGAGCTATGGGCGGCTGGTGGAAGTGGGTTCTCCTCGAGACCTCTATCACCGGCCCCAAACCGAATTTGTGGCCTCTTTCCTGGGGACGGCGAACATCCTGGTCGGCCAGACAGAAGGCAAACAAATTCAAATCGGTCCTCATAGATTCGAGCTTGCCAATGAAGCCGCACGGTTCAGCCCCGATGGCAGGGTACAGGTCGTGTTTCGTCCGGAGGATCTCGTCCTGGCAAGCAGCAAGACTTCTTTGGACTGTGCTCCCCTAGGTGAAGGGGTCGTGACCAATATGGGATTCAATGGCCCCAGTGAAAGGATCAGGCTTGAATTGCCTGCGATCCCTGGCGTACGTGCCATCGCACCAGTCGTTCCCTTCGGGAAACAAAATATGGTGATAGAGTCCAGCCGAACAGCCGAACAAGCTGCGTCCCTACCGCTTTCGGTTGGTGAAAAAGCCTGGGTGGGAATCCGCCGCTTGCACGCCTTATCTCATCCTGGGATGAGCTTTCTGGTGGTCACGGATGGATCCTTGCGTAGCCAGTCCGCGATCAGCCTGGGAGGTTATCTTGCGCGCATGGCCCATGCGCGCACGGTGTTGCTCGGAGTGGGGGATGATGAAAACCTGTTGGATGCCTTTCTTCAAGATGCCCGCAAACAAATTGGTAGCGGCATGGCTTCCATTGAAGTGCGCACAGACAGAGCCCCTACGCGCTTTGCAATTGCACGATCCATAGAGCAGCGACCTGTCGATCTCGTCATTGTCGGTTGGAGACCGGTTGAAGGAATGGGTCTTGCTGAACAAACCCTTCAGGTGGGTGACCATCATTTGCTGTTGGCGGCCCACCCAGGCGCGCGATTCGAAAAAGCCCTCGTCTGTGTTGCGAGCGGAGAACCCGGAAAAGACGATGTCATGTTTGCGGGCCGCCTGCTTCGTCATTTGGGAGCCAGCGCAACACTCCTCAATGTTTCGAGTAGTGCGCCAAATACTGAATATCAGCATCAGCAAATCGAACGTTTCATGGCGGGGGGTGTCCACAGCTTGGAAATGTTCGGGGTGCCCACGCAAATCAAATTGAGAAACGGGAACCCGCAAACAGAAATCGTTCAAGAGATCAAGGAAGGAGAATTTGATCTGGTGGTCATGGGCGCTCCCCTGCCTAATAAGGACGGACGTTTTTCCTTGGGTGGCGTCATCGAAGGGGTCATGAAAGATGCCGGTAATTGCTCACTCTTGATCGTCAGGTCGCATTATCACAAAAACACGATTAACTATTATTAACCAGAATATTTCATCAAAATCATTCCATGTCACTGAAAGGACGAAAATGTTTATCAAACTATACAAATCACTGATACTCTCCCTCCTTTTGATTGCCCTATTGAGCACAGGGTGCTCAGCGGGCGCACCAGCCTCCGGAGCAAGCGGTGGGGAGGTCAAGCTAATTCTTGCCGCCTACACCACCCCGCGTGAAGCGTATCGTGAATTGATCCCCATCTTCCAGGAACAATGGAAGGAAAAGACCGGTCAGACGGTCGTGTTCGAGGAATCCTATCAAGGTTCAGGCGCGCAATCCCGTGCGGTGTTGGAGGGCTTTGAAGCGGACATCGTCGCTCTCTCCCTCGAAGCGGATGTGATCCGCCTCGAAAATGCCGGGTTGATCACCCATGACTGGCGGAGCAAACCTTTCGGCGGCATGGTCAGCACCTCGGTGGTGGCGTTCGCTGTACGGCAGGGCAACCCGAGGAACATTCAGGATTGGGCAGACCTGGCTCAACCAGATTTGGACATCCTGACCCCGAACCCGAAAACCAGCGGCGGCGCAATGTGGAATATCTTGGGGTTATATGGCGCGGCACAGCGCGGACATGTAAAAGGCTTCACAGCAGACGACGCAGGCGCTCAGGATTTCCTGCTGGCTGTCTTGAAAAATGTCACAGTCATGGACAAATCGGCTCGTGACTCCATTGTAAATTTCGAGAAAGGTATCGGCGATCTGGCCATCACCTATGAAAACGAGGTGCTGGTCGGTCAGCAGGCTGGGCAGACGTATGAGTTGGTTCTTCCCACCTCCACCATGCAGATCGACAACCCGATCGCCATCGTGGATACGTATGCGGATAAGCATGGCACGCGCGAAGTCGCGGAAGCCTTCCTGGACTTTTTGTTCAGCGCGGAGGCGCAACAGATCTTTGCGAAATATGGATTGCGCTCCCCCGACCCCGTAGTTGCCCAGGCGACCGCCGACCAGTACCCGCTGATTGAAGACCTGTTCACCGTCGCGCATTTCGGCGGCTGGGGGGAAGCCACGCCTGCCTATTTCGGTGAGAACGGCATTTTCTTCCAGATTTTGGGTCAGGTGCAGGGCATCCAGATCACGGAATAATCCCTTTAGATTCAGGCGGTTGTCGCATGGAATGCCGCTGACAGCCGCCTGAAAAGAATCTTCGATGAATACACTTCTTGCAGGTAACCCGAAAACAAAAACAACAGGAACGCCTCTCCCCTGGGGACGCTGGGGTCTGCGTTCCGTTGCCATCTCCTACCTGATCGTCATGCTCGTCATCCCGCTACTGGTGATCCTGCAGGACGGCATGCGGGAGGGGCTGGTGGAACTTTGGCGGCAGGTTACGCTCCCCATCGCCTGGCACGCCTTGAAACTGACGCTGTGGACTTCGGCTATGATGGTTGTCCTCAATACGATCATGGGAACGCTGACCGCCTTTGTGCTGGTGCGGTACGAATTCCCCGGTAAGACCATCCTGAACGCAATAATTGACCTGCCGCTGGCGATCCCCACGCTGGTGACGGGTGTGATGCTGGTGGTGCTCTTCGGACCGCAGGAGGCGATTGGCTCCTGGTTGAAGGAGCAGTTTGACACCTCCATCATCTTTGCCCCGCCGGGGATCATAATGGCGCTGCTCTTTCTCACGTTTCCTTTTGTAGTACGCTCCGTCCAGCCGGTGCTTTTGGAATTGGATCTGGCGCAGGAACGCGCCGCCGCCACGCTCGGCGCGGGAGGCTGGACCATTTTCTGGCGCATCATTCTCCCGCCGCTGACATTGCCCATTCTTACCGGCGCGCTGCTCAGTTTTGCCCGCGCAATCGGCGAGTTTGGTTCCATTGTCATTGTCGCCGGGAACATCCCGCTCGTTTCGCAGACGGCGGCGGTTTACGTGTTCGGTGAGGTCGAGTCGGAGAACCGGCTCGGCGCCAGCGCCGTGTCCATCGCCATGGTTGCAATCGCTTTCAGTCTGATGATGGCTGCAAATTATCTGCGAAAACTTTCCAAAAAAGGTTCCCCCGAGGAGATTGAATGAAGAACTCAATTGCGAATAACCCTGCGCTCCTCTCAAGGATCGTCCAATCGGTGGATAAACAAAAGGGGAAGTGGATCGGTTGGATCATGATTGGGGTGGTCCTAATGTATGTCAGCGTCCTGATTTTGGCGCCGTTGATCGCGTTGACTGTAAATGCCTTTGAAAGAGGGTTGGGAGCGGTCATCGCTTCCTTCAGCCAGTCCTATGTCCTGCTTTCCTTCTGGAACACCCTCTGGATCGGTCTGATCGTCGTGTCGATTCATGCAGTCTTTGGGACCATCGTCGCCTGGGTGTTCGTCCGTCACCGCTTTCCCGGACGCGATCTGATCAACGGGCTGGTGGACATGCCCTTTGCCGTTTCACCAGTGGTAGCAGGGTATATGTTGCTCTTGCTGTTTGGGCGGAATGGGCTATTGGCTCCGCTCGTCGAAGCGACGGGGATCCGGGTTGCCTTTGCCTTCCCTGGAATGATCCTGGCGACGTTGTTCGTCACGCTGCCATTCATGATCCGTGAACTTATCCCTGTGCTGGAAGCCTTCGATACCCGTCAGGAGAAGGCCGCAGCTACACTCGGGGCAAACGGTTGGCAAACCTTTTGGCGGGTAACATTTCCCGCCTTGCGGTGGGGGATGATCTATGGGATTACTTTGACCTTCGCCCGCGCACTAGGCGAATTCGGCGCGGTGCTGGTTATTGGAGGGGCCGCGCAAGGTAAAATGATGACCACCACCCTTTTCATTTATCATGCCCTCGAAGAACGCCAGTACATTGGCGCATACAGCGCGGCGCTGGCGTTGGGATTATTCTCCCTGGTGCTGGTTCTTGGTTCCGATAGGCTTAGACGAAAGGGACACTGATAACTTGGGATATAAATTTCGGAAGTGACGTTTCCTGCCAAGGCATTTATTTTGACATCTAGAAAAGCCCTTGACGGTTTTGAAAAAACATTAGTTTGACAATGTCACATTTGCCAAGTTATTCGAGAGAAGCCCGAAATTTGGGTATTCTTTTTCGAATGTGACATTGTCAAGTTAGCAACAGTGGCGAACACTTCGACAAATTTATGCAGGCAGTTGCACTTGTCTATGGAAAGGACAGGATGAATGTCACCCCTTTCCCCTGATGAAATGCAGATTAAAACGCATGCCATTCACCCTATAATGAAATTAATCACAATCTAGATTCGTCGCAGCTATAACTAAGACGGTCTCTGCTTTCAGGTTGATACATTGCAATTTCATCGATGCCGTAGACAACATGTCTATGGCATTTTTTGTCGCCGGGCCTGGGAACGAGGAATGATTAAGTCCATGCCACGGCGGCGGAAAATGGAGGTCAAGCCATTCACGAAATACTAAACTAAAGAAACTCATTTGCTCCTCCCAATCACTTCATGAACGGGATAACCGTTGAGGAATACTCTCTTCGCTGCCATATCGAGCTAGCTTGAGGCAATCATGAACGAGAATCAGAACACCTTCATCGGCCCGGCGACAAGTCCTATTCACCGGTGCTCCCCTCTACCCAGACCGCCCGCATTACTGCTCTCTCTGGATAGAGTACGGAGGCCGTTTTTTGTTTACAAGGAGCCTTGATTTTCATCCCCAGATTCACGGGATATAGGAGAATCCCCGGATCTGGCTGCGAGGTCGATTCCTGAACTTCAGTTGGTAAAACGCCAAAGGAAGGCCGCGCAAAGTATCTAACGCACGGACTGACCAACTGCAGATAGCTGCAATCGTATCTTTTCAATCAATAGGGGTGTGGGGCGCGCCCCACTTCCCCCCTCTTTTTGAAAGGGTACCTGCAAATTTAATAAAGAAGGACCTATGGAATTCAAACAGATCAAGAAGGTTCCAGACGATTGGTCCGTGCCTCCTAACCTCAAAAACTACGAGCAAACATACTCAGAGTTCTCCTGGGATTCTATTCTGCAGGAGTTAGATGGCTTACCCAACGGCACTGGAATCAACATCGCTTATGAAGCCATTGACCGCCACGCCGCAGGGCCGAAGAAAGATAAGCTCGCTCTGCGCTGGCTCGGCAAAGATGGGGGAATCATTGATTTTACGTATGGAGACCTGAAAGAGCAAACCAACCGGTTTGCCAATCTCATTCGTACGCTCGGTGTGGGGAAGGGCGACCGGGTCGCTGTCCTGGCAGGCCGCATCCCTGCGCTTTACATCGCTGCGCTGGGCGCGCTGAAGAACGTCAGCGTGTTCTGCCCGCTGTTTTCCGCTTTTGGGGCTGAGCCGGTCTACCAGCGCCTGTTCCGCAGCGAGGCCAAGGTGCTGGTAACAACCAAGATGCAATACAAGAGGAAGATCGTAGGCATCTGGGACAGACTGCCGGAATTGAAATACGTTTTGCTGGCGGATGTGGAGGAAGACCTCCAGGAGAACGTACTTTCATTGCCAAAACTGATGGCCAAGGCATCGCCCGAATTCACCATCCCGGCGACCGACCCGGAAGATATGTCCTGCCTGCACTTCACCAGTGGCACCACCGGCATGCCGAAAGGCGCCGTACACGTGCATAAGGCTGTGATGGTGCACTATATGACCGCCAGGTACGCCCTGGACCTGCACGATGACGACATTTTCTGGTGCACCGCAGACCCTGGCTGGGTGACCGGCACCTCGTACGGTGTTATCGCCCCGCTGCTGCACGGCATCACCAACATCGTGGATGAAGCGGAATTCGATGCCGAGCGCTGGTATACCATCCTGCAGGACCAAAAAGTGACTGTCTGGTACACCGCGCCCACCGCCATCCGCCGCTTGATGCGGCTGGACATGAAACCGCGCGAGCTTTATGACTTAAGTCACTTACGCTTCTCGGCCAGCGTGGGCGAGCCATTGAATCCCGAAGCGGTGGTGTGGGGCAAAGAAATGCTCCACCTTTTGATCCATGATAACTGGTGGCAGACCGAGACTGGCGGCATCATGATCTCGAACTACAGTGTTATGGATATCCGCCCCGGTTCGATGGGCCGGCCGCTGCCGGGGATCGAGCCTGCCATCATCCATAAGCTGGAGGGGGGCAAGGTGGAGGTCGAGACCAGGCCGAACGTGGAAGGCGAACTGGCGCTCAAGCCGGGCTGGCCCTCCATGTTCCGTACGTACCTGAATGACGAAGATCGTTATAAGAAATGCTTCGTGGACGGCTGGTACATCACCGGTGACCTGGCGGAACGGGACGAAGACGGCTACTTCTGGTTCATCGGCCGCGCCGACGATATCATCAAGACCGCCGGGCATATGGTGGGCCCGTTCGAAGTCGAGAGCGCCCTGATGGAGCACCCTGCGGTGGCCGAGGTGGGTGTGATCGGCAAGCCTGACCCGGTCATCGGCGAGCTGGTCAAGGCCTTTGTAGCGCTCAAACCCGGCTTCAATCCCAGCGACGACTTGCGCATGGAGCTACAAGGCTTTGGACGCATCAAGCTGGGTTCGGCAGTGGCTCCCAAAGAGATCGAATTCGTGGAATACCTCCCGAAGACGCGCAGCGGCAAGATCATGCGGCGCTTGCTCAAGGCCCGCGAGCTTGGGCTGCCCGAGGGAGATACGTCCACATTGGAGACGGCAGAATGAGTACAAAAACTGTGACAAAAGAAAAAAAGGACAAAGTGTCGCCCGAGCAGAGGGAACACTATCATCACTTGTTGCACCAGATGATCCTGATCCGGCGCTATGAAGAGAAGGCCGCCGAGCTCTACCAGGCCTCTAAAATCCGGGGCTTCCTGCACCTTTACATTGGTGAGGAGGCCATTGCTACCGGTGTCATGCAGGCGCTCACCCCCGAGGACTCGGTGGTGGCAACGTACCGCGAGCACGGGCATGCCCTTGCCCGTGGCGTCAGCGCGGACGTGATCATGGCTGAGATGTACGGAAAGGTGACCGGCTGCGCCCGCGGCCGGGGCGGCTCGATGCACCTGTTCGATAAAGAGCATCGCTTCTTTGGCGGCAACGCCATTGTCTGTAGTCACCTACCACTGGCAGTCGGCATTGCCCTGGCCGATAAGATGCAGAACAAACCCAATGTGACCGTCTGCTTCCTGGGGGAAGGCGCCGTGGCGGAAGGCGAGTTCCACGAATCGCTTAACCTGGGCGCACTGTGGCAAACGCCAACCCTGTTCGTTGTCGAAAACAACCTGTACTGCATGGGGACCGCGCTGCGCTATCACTCATCGAACCCCAACCTGACCGAAAAAGCGGCCAGCTACAACGTCAAAGCCGTCCAGATCGATGGGAATGATGTCCTGGCGGTGGAGCAAGCCGCCCATGAAGCCTGCGATTACTTGCGCTCCGGTAAAGGTCCTTACTTCATCGAAGCGATTACGTACCGCTTCCGCCCGCACTCGATGTTCGATGCCGAGCTGTACCGGGAAAAAGCAGAGGTAGAGGAGCACAAGAAACGTGATCCCATCATCTTATTCACTAATTATCTCAAAGAGAATAATTTGATCGAGGATGGGGAGATCCAGGCCATAGAGGCGGATGTCGCTGCGGTCGTGCAGCATTCGGTCGATTTTGCCGAGAACTCTCCCTGGGAAGAGGTGGAAGATCTCACCCGCTTCGTTTACACAGAAAGGAGCCTGTCATGACTCTCCCATCTCAGAACGTGATAGCTGAACCCCAGCAACTGGTGAAAATGACCTATCGGGAAGGGATGCGCCAGGCGATCCGTGAAGCCATGCTGCGTGACGAGCGCTGCTTCCTGATGGGCGCCGACGTTGGTCGCTACGGCGGCTGCTTTGCCGTCAGTAAAGGGCTGTTCGATGAGTTTGGCCCCGAGAAAATCCGCGATATGCCTCTCAGTGAGTCGGCCATTGCCGGCATCGGCATTGGCGCCAGCATGAATGGGATGCGCCCAATCGTGGAAATCATGACCGTGAACTTCAGCCTGCTGGCATTGGACCAGATCCTCAATACCGCCGGCACCCTCCTGCATATGTCGGGCGGACTTTTCAATGTGCCGGTGGTCATCCGTATGGCCACGGGCTCCGGGCGGCAGCTTGGCGCGCAGCACGCTCACAGCCTGGAAGGCTGGTACGCGCACATCCCCGGCATCAAGGTCCTGGCCCCGGGAACCGTGGAAGACATGCGTGGCATGCTCTGGCCGGCCCTGGAAGACCCCGACCCGGTGCTGATCTTCGAGCAGCAGGTGATGTACAACATGACCGAGATGGTCTCTGCCACCCCGGTCCCTGTGGACATTGACCATGCCAAGGTGCGCCGGCCGGGCAAGGATGTGACCCTGATCACTTACGGTTCCTGCCTGCCGAAGTCGATGACCGCCGCCGAAACCCTGGCCCAGGAAGAGATCGACACCGAGGTGATCGACCTGCGCACACTGCGGCCGTTAGATAACGACACGATCTTTGCCTCGGTGGCCAAGACGCACCGGGTATTGATCGTGGAAGAAGGCTGGCGCAGCGGCAGTCTCGCTGCCGAGATCAGCGCGCGGATCATGGAAAACTTGTTCTATGAACTGGACCGGCCAGTCGACCGGCTGTGCGCCTCCGAGGTTCCCATGCCTTATTCCAAGCACATGGAAGAAGCGGCTGTCCCACAACCTGAGACCATTGCGGCCGCCGTCAGAAAGTTGGTGCTGTGATGACCGAATTCAAAATGCCAAGCCTGGGCGCCGATATGGACGCCGGCACCCTTGTTGAATGGAAAGTAAAGTCGGGCGACCCCGTCAAGCGCGGCGATATCATCGCTGCGGTGGAGACTGCCAAGGGCGTCATAGAAATCGAATGTTTCGAGAATGGCATACTGGATGAAATTTTCTACCAGCCGGGGCAGGAGGTGCCAGTCGGGAATGTGCTGGCGACGATATCCTCGGAAGCAGAATTTCGCCAGAAGGCAAGCGCGCAAAAAGCTGCCGAACCTGTAAAAGTACCTGAGGCCGTTGTCGTTGAACCGGCAAAGCCAGCAGCGCAAGTGGTTCAAGAAGCGATGAAAGCCGCCATCGCGCAACCCGCTGTCAGCGGGGATCGCATCCGTATCTCGCCCCTGGCGCGCCGGATTGCAGAAGACCTGGGCGTAGACCTGACGACAGTTCATGGCACTGGTCCGGGCGGAGCCATCCAGAAGTCGGATATCGAGGGCGCTGCGCAGGCGAAACCGGTGCTCGCTCCGGAACCGGTCAGGGTTCCCGAACCGGTATCAGCCAGACCCCCGGAAGTCCCGCCTCAGGCACCACCCGTAGAAAAGGTCGCCCCGCTGCCTGTGGAAGCCAGTACTGAGCCTGTCCCCGAAGTCAAAAAGCCAACCGACTTCCAGTCTGCCATGCGCGCAGCCATTGCCGCCGCCATGAGCAAGTCCAACCGGGAGATCCCGCATTACTACATGGAAACCAACATCGACATGACCAAAGCGCTGGCCTGGCTGGAGGAAGAAAATCTGAAACGTCCTATCCGTGAGCGCCTGTTGCCTGTGGTGGTGCTGCTCAAGGCTGTGGCCAAGTCGCTGACCGAAGTGCCCGAGCTGAATGGCTTCTGGATCGATGGCCAGCACCAGGTCAGCGAAGCCATCAATATCGGCTTTGCCATTAATCTGCGACAGGGCGGCTTGATCACCCCCGCCATCCACGATACGGACATGAAGACCCTGGACGAACTGCGCGATGCGATGAACGACCTGATCACTCGCACGCGTAGCAACAAGCTGCGCTCGTCTGAGCTGACAGACTCCACGATCGTGGTCACCAGCCTGGGCGATCGGGGCGTAGAGAAGGTCTTCGGCGTCATTTACCCGCCCCAGGTGGCCCTGGTTGGCTTGGGCAAGATTACCGAGCAACCCTGGGCTGAGAACGGCACGCTGTCGGTTCGCAAGGTGATGACGGCCACGCTGGCGGGCGACCACCGCGCCACGGACGGTCACAAAGGTGGCCTGTTCCTGGAAGCATTGAACCGTAACCTGCAGGAGGTAGAAAAGCTATGAACGAGAGTGAACTGAAGGACATCATCATCGCGGAACTGGCCAAGATCGCCCTCGGCTCTGACCCTGCCGCGCTCGACCTGGACGATAACCTGCGCGAAGGCCTCGACATCGACTCGTTCGATGCCCTGAACTTCTTTATCGCCCTGAGCGAGCGTCTGCACATCGACATCTCAGAGAAGGATATGGGCAAGCTCAACACGATGGGCGAGATCCTGCATTACTTGCAGGCGCAAAAGGTCTGAGCGGATCAAGCCTTCGGCAGCCCAAAAAACAAACCGGAGATGAACGGAGATAAGCGTTACTCTATTCGATAAACGTTTTGAAATCGGGCATTCCGAGAAAAGGTCCTCAAGGGGACCGCGTTCATCGAGAAAATCCTTGTTCATCCTCGTTTATCTCCGGTGAAACTGTACTAACGAACACTCTTTTATTCAAATAAGAGCGATTGAAGTCGCTTGTATGAGTAATTCCTTGGAGAAACTTTATGCCCGAACAATATGACGTGATTGTGATTGGTGCAGGCCCCGGCGGCTATGTGGCCGCCATCCGCGCGGCGCAGTTGGGGCAGAAGACCGCTATCGTTGACAAGCAGTGGCTGGGCGGCGTGTGCCTGAACGTGGGCTGCATCCCGTCCAAGGCATTGCTCAAGAACGCCGAACTGGCCCATACCTTGCGCGAGCGCGGTCAGGAATTCGGCTTTTCCTTCGACAACCTCAAGCTGGACTACTGTGCGGCTGTACAGCGCAGCCGGCAGGTATCCGACCGGCTGGTCAAAGGCGTCGGGTTCCTGATGAAGAAGAACAAAATCGACGTTTACATGGGGAGGGCGTACCTGACCGGGCTAGGAACTGTTTCCGTCAACGGCTCCACAGAAGCACCGAAAGAGCTGTCCGCTAAAAACATCATCGTGGCAACGGGCGCTTCTTCCCTGGTTCCCCCGGCCTGGAAAGTAGATGGGAGGAACGTTGTCACCTACCTGGAAGCTATCACCCAGGAGAGACTGCCAAAATCGGTCATCATCATCGGCGCGGGCGCAGTCGGGGTGGAGTTTGCTACCGTCTGGAACGCCTACGGCGCGCAGGTGACCATCGTCGAGATGCTTCCCACCTTACTCCCGACGGAGGATGAAGAGGTCGGGAAGGAGCTGAAAAGGGCTTTTGACAAGCGCGGCATCAAGTCGCTGGTTGGCCATAAGGTGGAGGCGGTAGAAGCGATAGGGATGGGGGTCAAGGTGGCGGTCAGCACCGAAGGTAAGGAAACGGTTCTCGAAGCCGAGCAGGCCCTGGTCGCGATCGGGTTCCGCCCGAACTCAAAGGGATTCGGCCTGGAAGAATTGGGCGTCAAGCTGGACGAGCGCGGCTTTATCGAAGTGGATGAAAAGATGCAGACCAGCGTCCCCGGCATCTGGGCCATCGGCGACGTGACCGGCAAACTGATGCTGGCGCAC
The DNA here is from genome assembly GCA_011389535.1 of Anaerolineales bacterium. Classification (GTDB taxonomy): domain Bacteria; phylum Chloroflexota; class Anaerolineae; order Anaerolineales; family Villigracilaceae; genus JAABUE01. The sequence goes on along the minus strand of JAABUE010000008.1, from coordinate 3,594 downwards.
GTCGGCTCGGCGATGGGCATCATCGCCGCCGAGCACATCGCTGGAGTGGAGACCATCACGCTGGATTACGAGATGATGCCGCGCGCCACCTATTGCTCACCGCAAGTGGCTTCCTTCGGCCTGACTGAAGCGCAGGCAAAGGAGCGCGGCTACGGCGTGAAAGTAGGCCGTTTTCCCTTCCAGGCCAATGGCAAGGCGCTCGGCCTGGGAGAAGCTGTCGGTTGGATCAAGTTGGTGGTAGACGAAAAATACGGGGAGATTCTGGGCGCGCACATGGTCGGCCCGGAAGTGACCGAGTTGCTGCCCGAGTTGACCCTGGCGCGTATGCTGGAACTGACTCCGCACGAGATCGCCCGCAATGTCCACGCCCATCCGACGCTTTCGGAGGTGCTCATGGAAGCAGCGCATGGAGCGGAGGGAATTCCCATCAACATTTGATGAGATTCTATTGTTAGGTTGTTGCGGTACCAGTTAGTGCCGCAACTTCCTTAAGCTGTAGGGTATTCCTGCTAAATTTCAAGTAAAGAATTGATTTCTACCCTACAATTTAATCTGGTTGCGGTATTAATCATGAATGCCAGGCAGTTGCATACTTTATTCAATCCCAGATCCATCGCAGTGATCGGAGCGTCTGACTTACCAGGGAAGGTGGGCTACTCCCTTTTCAGAAACCTGACCACAAACGGGTATTCCGGAACGGTCTATCCGGTCAATCCAAATCGGGAGCTCGTGCAAGGGGTGAAAACCTATCCTAATCTGACCGCCCTGCCTCAACGGATCGACTTGGCAATCATTGCCACACGGGCTCCAATTGTTCCGGATGTGGTAAACGAGTGCATCGCTTGTGGGGCCTTGGCTGCCGTGGTGATATCGGCGGGGTTTTCCGAAGCGGGAGAAGAGGGCAACCGGCTGGTGGACCAACTCCGGGGGGCAGTCGAAGCGAGCGGCATGGCGCTTCTTGGTCCCAACTGTCTAGGCTTCATCCGTCCAACTTTAAACCTCAATGCCAGTTTTTCCCGCAAGATACCGTACAAAGGCGGCATGGCGTTCATCTCCCAGAGCGGCGCCCTGTGCAGCGCGGTCCTGGACTGGTCGGTCAAGGAACATGTCGGCTTTTCCTATTTCGTCTCTGTTGGGGAGATGCTCGATATCGGCTTTCACGACCTGATTGATTATTTTGGGAACGACCCAGATACCAAAGCGATCCTGATTTACATGGAAACCCTGACCCAGGCGCGCAGGTTCATGAGCGCGGCCAGGAGCTTTGCACGCACCAAACCGATCATCGTACTCAAGGTGGGCCGCAGCCAGGAGGGCGCCAAAGCTGCGCTATTCCACACAGGCAGCATCACCGGCAAGGATCAGATTTTCGATGCCGCCTTCAAGCGCGCCGGGGTGCTGCGTGTGAGCAGCATTACCGAGCTGTTCGATTGCGCCAAGAACCTGTCCATGCAACGGCGGCCGACCGGGAACCGGTTGGCGATCATCACCAACGCCGGTGGTCCGGGTGTGATCGCCACCGATGCCCTCATCGACCAGAAGGGGGAACTGGCAGAGCTTTCTCCTGAAACGCTGCGCAGCTTGGACGCACATATGCCCCCGTTCTGGAGCCGGGCCAACCCGGTAGACATGCTCGCTGATGCCGGACCGGACCGCTACCGGATCGCGCTAAAAGCCTGCCTGCGTGATCCGAACGTGGACGGCATCCTGGCCATTCTTACACCCCAGGCGATGACCGACGCAACCGGCGTGGCCAGGGTTTTGGTGGAAAACGCCAAGGATGCTTACAAAAACGTATTTGCTTCATTCATGGGCGAGGACGACGTGGCAGAAGGCCGGCGAATTCTCGTGCAAGGCAAAATTCCGGCCTACGAGAAACCGGAAGATGCGGTTAGGTCGTTCCTGAACATGGTTGAGTACCAACGCAACCTGCGCCTGCTCACCGAAACACCTGCGACCATCCCACATGCATTCGCGCCTCATATGGCTGCGAACAGGAAAATTATCGAAGAGATCGCCTCGTCCGGCAGGACCATCCTGACGGCGCCGGAGGCCAAGCAGATACTGGTCAATTACGACATCCCGGTCCCCAAGGGGGATTTGGCGAAGAGCCTGCCCGAAGTCCGGGCCCTGGCCGCGCAGTTCGGGTTCCCGGTTGTCTTGAAGGTAGTCTCGCCGGACATCATCTATGAAAGAGACTTTGGAGGCGTCATCGCGGACATCCAATCGGAAGAGGAAATCCATCCGGCCTACGACCGGATCATTGAGGCCGTGCGCGCCAGGGCGCCGGACGCGCGAATCCTAGGGGTGTACGTGCAGGAAATGATCGAAAAACGGCACGAGCTACTGATCGGCTCGAAGAAAGACCCCATCTTCGGACCAGTAATCGTATTTGGGATGGGCGGTGTGGCAGTGGATGTCTTCAAGGATACGAACATCGGTATCCCACCGTTGAATATGGCCCTGGCCCAGCAGCTCATCGACGGGACCAAAATCGCGACTCTGTTGAAAGGCTACCGTGGCACGCCAGCTGTGGATGTGGCCGCGATCCAGTTCCTCCTGTACAAATTTGCTTATCTAATCATGGACTTCCCCGAGATCAGCGAAGTGGACCTCGACCCATTTGCGGTGGACGAACTCGGCGGCATCGTCCTGGATGCCAAGATCATCTTGGATGAAACCGTTGCCGGGAAGAGTGTCAAACCGTTCTCCCACATGGTGATCTGCCCCTACCCCAGCGAGTACGAGCGGACCGTCCTGATCCGGCGTGGCAGACAGGTGCTACTCCGGCCCATTCGGCCGGAAGATGAGCCGCTGCAAGAAGAATTGTTCAAAACGCTGTCGCCTGAAACCAGGCGGTTCCGTTTTTTCGCGCCGGTCAAGGAATCGCACGAAATGCTGGCACGTTATACCCAGATCGATTACGACCGCGAGATAGCCATCATCGCCGAACTGAACGAACGGGGCAGGAAACGCATGGCCGGCGTTGTCAGGCTAACCGCCGATCCCTATAACGAGACAGCCGAATACGCCATTGTGGTCGGCGATCCGTGGCAAAAACATGGATTGGGCACCGTCATGACCCGCTATATTTTAGAGATTGCCCAGGCGCGCGGGATCAAGAAGGTGTATGCGTACGTCTTAGAAGACAACGCTTCTATGCTCAACTTGTCCATGAAATTCAATTTTACCTCCCACAGAGAAGAAGATTGTTGGCGGCTTGAACTGGAACTGGATCCCGTCGCTCCGTTCTAATCAAAAACCATCTTAATCAAATACCTTTGTTTCACCGTAGCTTGTTTCTGTTGATGTATATGTACCTAAGCGATATGCATGTCGGGGAGATATGGCAATTTTTCAGTTTGCAGAACGTAAATAAATGAGCCCAATCGCGGCACCGATAAATAACAGCAATTTATTGAACTCGCGGAGCGTAACAAGAAGACATGCCAATTTTCGCCCGAAAAATGGCATAAAATAACGAAAAAACCGAGTTTTTTACTCGGTTTTTTCGTTTCAACTTTGGCGGCCCCGACGGGATTAGGGTTCGCGGAGCGTAACAATCGGGGGCGTTCGATGAGTTGGATTAGATAA